>NZ_FR898798.1:0-24714 GCF_000437715.1 Catenibacterium sp. CAG:290 | reverse complement strand
TAACTGATTACGTACATATTATACGAGGGGGTTAAGGTATGTCTATACTTACTGATACAATTAGAAAACAGTTCAAAGAAGGGGACGATATCAGAGATGAAGGTTTGACTACACCTGACACAGTTCAACGATTTGATAATATTCTTTATGGTGATGATCCAGAATGGAATACAATGGATCTCTATATTCCTAAAGAAGAAAAAGAAAAACTTCCTATTATTATTAGTTTCCATGGTGGAGGTTGGATATATGGAGATAAGGAAAGATATCAATATTATTGCATGAGCCTTGCAGAAAGAGGTTTTGCGGTTATTAACTTTACTTATCGTCTCGCACCAGAATTCAAACATCCTGCACCTCTTGAAGATATGAATCAAGTTGTTCATTGGATCATGAATTATGCAAAGGATTATTTTTTAGATACAGAACATATATATGGTGTAGGAGATTCTGCAGGAGCGCATTTACTAGTTCTCTATGCATCTATTCTTACAAATAAGGAATATGCTTCTACCTATGACTTTAAAGTACCAGAAGGCTTTCGATTTAATGCACTCGCATTAAATTGTGGTGCTTATAACATCACGCCTGAATTAGAATCGACAGGAGAACTTATGAAAGAATATCTGCCAAATGGAGGAACAGAAGAAGAATTTAAAGCAATCAATCCAAAACAATATATTACTTCAGACTTCCCTCCATGCTTTGTGATGACAGCAGAAGGGGACTTCTTAGTAGAAGATGCGCTCACAATGAGTCAAGTACTGACTCATCATAATGTCCCTCATATATATAAATATTATGTAGGGGACAAACCTCTCAATCATGTCTTCCATTGTAATATAAAACTCAAGGAAGCAACACAATGTAATGATGAGGAATGTCAATTCTTCAGGAAATATTAAAAGGTTATTCGTCATCCGAATAACCTTTTTGAGTGTTTACTTTAATCCAAACAATGTTTCAATACATGAATCATCCATAACTCTATCTGTCACAGGCATATCTGCATGTTTTAATAAAGAGTCTACATGGTCTTTAATTGTCACATCTACAAGTTTATTGACATCAATACCTCTGAGTTCAAAAAACAAGAACGGATTCTCATCTAATTTAGCACCTATACCATAAAGTACTGCAGCGACATGTTTACACATAATAGCCCAGTCAGGACAGCTGCAATTAAAACTAATTTCTCTTTGAGAAGGAAACAAACCATGTTTTGATAAGAATAGATCTTTTAAGTCTTCGGGAAATTCTCCATTGAGAAGCTGTTGGAGATTCTGAATCTGTGAACTGCATTGATCTATAATCTCTTCACATACATCTTCTTTAAGCGGGCTGATATTAATTTCTACCTTATAAGGTGTTCTTCGTGTACCTTGTACACGTGCTTTTACTTTACCTTTCACAATCTGTAAATCAATAACAGCACCTGTTTTCACATATCTTTTTCCACGTGCGAGACGGCTGGAATAATCGGCATATTGTTCGATATTCTGACACCAGGCAATACCCCACCAGCTCTTTGCGATTTGTCTACCTTCAATCACTATTGGGTGCATTTCTTTCCCTTTACTTTTCGCATCATTCACACTTTGTTGGGCTTTTCTCTGTAGTTCTCCCACACTGATCTGTGAATATTGCATACTTGTTTTCCAATATCTTCCCATAGGCTACACATCCAATCTGAATAAATCCAATAATTCTTTTGTATCCATTTCAGTAATCCATTTTTCCTGTCCAGTCGCAAGAATAGATTCAGCGAGTTCCTGTTTTGATTCAATGATCTGATTAATCTTTTCCTCAATTGTCCCATTTGAAACAAGCTTATGCACAAAGACTTCTTTTGTCTGTCCAATACGATATGCTCTATCACTTGCCTGATTTTCTACAGCTGGATTCCACCAGCGGTCAAAATGAATCACATGATTTGCGGCAGTAAGATTAAGTCCTGTACCAGCCGCTTTAAGTGATAACACAATATAAGGGACATACTCATCTTCATTATTGAATTTGTCTACAATCTCTGTACGTTTCTTGGCAGGAATACCACCATGAATAATATATCCCTTCTTATGGAATATAGATTCTAGATAATCTGATAATGGTTCACACATTTCCTTATATTGCGTAAATACCAATACTCTTTCTCTCTTCTCATAGATTGTTTCACATAATTTTTTCAACATCGCATACTTACCACTATCTTTTGGATTGAAGTTCGTATCATGAATAAACTGATCAGGATGATTACAAATCTGTTTAAGTCTTGTAAGTAAACCTAATACAACACCTCTACGTTCCATTCCTTCTGATTCTAGTATTAAATCTTCTGCCTTTTCTACTTCCTTACGATATAAGACAATCTGTCTCTTAGAGAGATCTACATGTTCAGTAATTTCCATCTTGTCAGGTAAATCAGAAATAATAGATTTATCTGTTTTTAAACGTCTTAAAATAAAAGGGGAAACCATCATCTTTAATTTAGTTATATATTCAGGATGGGCTTGTACTTTCTTTGTATAGTTCTTAAAATCTGTAGCACTTCCTAATAATCCTTTATTTAAGAAATCAAATAAAGACCATAAATTAGATAAATCATTTTCAATCGGAGTCCCTGTCATCGCAATACGCATTTTGCTAGGAATCTTCTTAATAGCTCTTGTCTGTTTAGTACCTGGATTCTTTATAGCCTGTGCTTCATCTAAAATCAAACAATCCCATACACGTTCCTGTAGATATTCATTGCGAAGAGCCATTCCATATGTTGTAATAGTCGCAAAACAATCTTCATCTAAAATATTTGTCTTACCATGAAGTATATGATATGTCATACGAGGCGCAAACTTATCTATTTCCTTTGACCAGTTACCAAGCAAGGATGCAGGCACAATCAATAACACATGACTTTCTTTATTATTCTCATACATCTTCTCTAAGAAAGAAATAACCTGTATTGTCTTACCTAATCCCATATCATCTGCAAGACAGGCACCAAAACCCAAATCATTCATTTGATTCAGCCAATTATAACCATTCTTCTGATAAGGACGAAGTGTGGCCTTTAAATACTTAGGCTTAGCCTTATTTCTAATCTTTGATGGGTTCTTTAACTGTCCTAAAGTCTCTCTTAACCACTTACCATTAGATATCTGTACACCTAAATCCACATCTACATTATCTTCATCAGATATATATGTCTTTGTGAGAGCTTCTTTTAAAGTGATTGTACCATCATATTTTTCCATCTGTTCAAGAAGCTGTTGGAGTTTATTATGATTGATTTCTACCCATTGACCCTTTAACCAGCCAAGACCTTCTTCCATCTTTAATAATTCGCTGATTTCTTTTTTAGTCAATGCATGTCCATTTACTATGAGTGAAGGTTGTGCTGATAAAATAGATTCAAAACCTAATAGAGAAGGCTTCTTTTCTCCAATATTCACATTAATCTTAACTGAAGAATACTTCTTCTTCCACCAGTTCGGTACTCTACACTTAATACCAGATGCTTCAATATCCGGAACACTTTTAAGTAAAGTATAAGCTTCTTGACTTGTTAATCGGATAGGATGAAACAAATCACCTGTTTCCATGAATTTCGCAATTAAACCTATTTTCTGTGCGACATCATTGAGACATGATAATAGATCTAATAATTGTTTCTGATCATTCTTATATTCAATAAGTGCATGTTTTAAAGGCATATGGACAATTCTATTTTCTACATCTTTTGTTGCATATGTGGCAAGAAATGCGAAAGGAAACTCAGTATCTTCTTCATTCTCTACTAAATGAAAATAAATTCTTTTTGCAGCTTTTAAATCCTGAGACTTTTCTTGAAGATACATTTGAACTGTACCTTTATAGGATGTCATATCCTTTTTAAATTGTTCATTTAAATGTTTAATAATATTTTTAATCCATCTCTCATTGATATATTCTGTACCAATCGCAAATGGAATCATGGACATAAGATAATCTAAATCGTCATCAGATAATTCTATGATTGTCTCTTCTCTTGCAACTTCTAATTCAGGACTACGACTCAATACTTCAATAAACTTCTGTGATAATTGATATAAATAAAAAGCACTTGGAGTCAGTCCTTTCAAATTATTTTTAAAGCCCAACTCATAAAGAGCTGTATACTTATTCTCTTTAAACAATTCAGCCCATGCTGAATCTTTCGCTTCATCAATATGAAAACTATTTTTAGTAAATATGAAATTGAGTTGATCCATAAAATGTACCTCCTGTATTTATTCTAACATACAAAAAGCGGTTGCAACAATTAAGTTGCAACCTCCGTATTTTATAACCCTGTATATCCCATTAAATCAAAGTCTACCTGCTTCGCAACGTCACGGCCTTCTCTAATAGCCCATACGACTAAAGACTGACCTCTACGGACATCACCTGCACTATATAACTTACTAATATTCGTATGATGATCATTTTCATCACATTTTACAGTATTTCTTGCATCTAATTCTACACCAAATGCATTAATGACTGGCTTCTGTGCCCCAATAAATCCTGCTGCAATAAGCACAAGATCACAAGGTACTGTCTTTTCACTACCAGGTACCTGTTCAAATGAACGACGACCATCTTTCACTACAGTCTGTAGTTTTACAATCACAGCCTGTTTTACATTACCCTTACTATCAAGAATAAATTCTTTTACTGTACTATTATAAACACGAGGATCTTCACCAAATACTGCAATGTTTTCTTCCTGTCCATAATCAGTTTTCTTGACTAAAGGCCATTCTGGCCATGGATTAGAATCCGCTCTTACAAGTGGTGGTTCAGACATCATTTCTAGCTGTAATACAGACTTTGCACCATGTCTAATAGCTGTACCAACACAGTCATTTCCTGTATCACCACCACCGATGACTAATACATTCTTACCTTTCGCATTAGGATACTGTCCATCCTTGAATTCACTATTTAATAATGACTTAGTCACCTGAGTTAAATAGTCTACAGCGAATAGAATATTATTACCTTCTCTACCAGGTACATTAATATCTCTAGGTTCCTTAGCACCTACTGCAAGAATAACTGCATCGTATTTACTTAATAATTCTTTTGCCTGTTTCTTAGTTGTAATGTCTTTATTCGTAAAGAACTTTACACCTTCTGCAGTCATCTTATAAATACGACGATCAATGATATTCTTCTCAATCTTCATATTAGGAATACCATACATTAATAGTCCACCTAAACGATCTTCTCTTTCATATACATCACAATTATAACCACGTTGATTAAGTGTATCTGCAGCAGCTAAACCAGCAGGACCTGAACCAATAACCGCAATCTTTTTACCAACACGCTTTATTGGTGGTTTTGGTTCTTCTAATAGATGTTCATAAGCATATTCAATAATCGCATGTTCATTCTCTTTGACTGATACAGCATCACCATCTAAAGAACATGTACATGCTTTTTCACATAATGCAGGACATACTCTAGAAGTGAATTCTGGGAAGTTATTTGTCTTCTTTAAACGTTTATGAGCCTGTTCATACTTACCTTTAAATACTAAATCATTCCATTCAGGAATTAAATTATTTAAAGGACAGCCAGAAAACATACCTTTAATCTTCTGGCCGTATTGACAAAACGGAATACCACAGTCCATACATCTTGCACCCTGTTTCTGCTGTTCTTTAGTAGACAAAGGGATATGGAATTCATCGAAGTTCTTAATACGTTCTGTAGGAGGAACCTCATAAGATGTCTCACGTGCATAATCTAAAAATCCAGTTTTCTTACCCATGACTATTTTCCTCCTTTCATAGCTGCATTAAATGCTTCTACCTTAGCCTGATCTTCATCTAGACCCTGTGACTGATAATAAGCAATCAGATCCATCATCTTCTTATAATCATGTGGAATGATCTTCTTAAACTTACCAATATATGTCTTGAAATCATCTAAGAACATCTTGGCTTTCTCTGAGCCAGTATACTTATAATGATTTTCAATTAATTCTCTTACTGTCTTAATATCATATGGCTTATTGACTTCAGAATATTCTACAAGTGCACCATTTAGTTTTTCATATAAATCATTATTTGGATCATAGATATACGCAATACCGCCACTCATACCAGCAGCAACGTTTCTATCTGTTTCACCTAAAATAACAACTAAACCACCTGTCATATATTCTAATGCATGGTCACCGACACCTTCTACAACAGCCTTAGCACCAGAGTTTCTTACGCAGAAACGTTCACCAGCAACACCATTGATATAAGCTTCACCACTTGTTGCACCATATAAAGCAACGTTACCAATAATAATATTGTCTTCAGCCTTGAATGTAGCTTCATGAGGTGTCTTCACAATAATCTTACCACCAGATAAACCTTTACCTAAGTAGTCATTAGAATCACCTGTTAATTCAAGTGTTAATCCCTTAGGAATAAAGGCACCAAAGCTCTGACCACCTGCACCAAATGCATGTACTGTAATTAAGTCATCTTCTACAAAATCACCTAAAGTCTTAGTCATATGAGAACCTAAGATAGTACCAAATGAACGGTCTGTATTAGATACTTCTACAGATACTTCTGTCTTCTTATGAGACTTGAGAGCCTGTTCTAATGTCTTTAATAATACCTTTGTATCAAGTACTTCATTTAATTTGAAGTCATATACATGAGCTGGATTAAAGCAGTTATGTGCATCGTTTGCATATGTGCTATCTAAGATCTTAGATAAGTCTATATGATATTGATCCGCAATATCCTTCTTCTTTAATAAGTCAGTATGACCAACCATTTCATCGATTGTTCTAAATCCTAGCTGAGCCATATATTCACGCATTTCTTCTGCAACAAACTTCATGAAGTTTACTACATATTCAGGTTTACCTGTAAATCTCTTACGTAAGATAGGGTTCTGAGTTGCAACACCTACAGGACATGTATCTAAGTTACATACACGCATCATAACGCATCCCATAGTAATAAGTGGTGCTGTCGCAAAACCATATTCTTCTGCACCAAGTAAACATGCAATCGCAAGATCTCTACCAGTTAATAATTTACCATCTGTTTCGATTACGACACGATCTCTTAAATCATTCATGATTAATGTCTGATGTGCTTCCGCAAGACCTAATTCCCAAGGAAGACCTGCACTATAAACTGAGTTTCTAGGTGCTGCACCAGTACCACCATCATAACCAGAAATAAGAATAACCTGAGCACCCGCTTTCGCAACACCTGAGGCAATAGTACCAACACCTGCTTCAGATACTAACTTAACACTAATACGTGCTGCTTCATTCGCATTCTTTAAGTCATAGATTAACTGAGCTAAGTCTTCAATAGAATAAATATCATGATGAGGTGGTGGTGAAATAAGTGATACACCTGGAGTACTGTGACGAGTCTTCGCAATCCAAGGATAAACCTTACCTGCAGGTAAGTGTCCACCTTCACCAGGTTTTGCACCCTGAGCCATCTTGATCTGTATTTCACTAGCAGAACATAAGTATTCACTTGTGACACCAAAACGACCACTCGCTACCTGTTTAATAGCTGAACATGTAGAATCACCATTAGGGCGAGTGACAAAACGTTCTGCATCTTCTCCACCTTCACCTGAGTTACTCTTACCATGTAATCTATTCATTGCGATAGCCATTGTTTCATGCGCTTCTTTAGAAATAGAACCATAACTCATAGCACCTGTCTTAAAACGTTTCACAATGTTTTCTACAGGTTCTACTTCTTCTAGAGGGATAGGTTTTCTCTTACTGAAGTCAAAGTCTAATAAACCACGTAAGTTAATACCTTCTTCTTCCTGAGTAATAGTTTCAGAGAATTCCTTAAATAACTTATAATCACCTAAACGTGTAGCCTGCTGTAATAAGTGAATTGTCTTAGGGTTATAAAGATGGTTTTCTTTATGACTTCTTTCTTTATGGAATCCTCCAGAATCAAGTGTAGGATTTACATCATATCCAAGAGGATCAAAAGCCTGATTATGTAATGCATTTATATCAGCTTCAATATCCTTTAAAGTAATACCTTCAACTCTACTTACTGTATGAGGGAAGTATGTATCAATAACTTCTTTAGAAATACCAATGGCTTCAAAGTTCTGAGAACCACGATAAGACTGTAAAGTAGAAATACCCATCTTAGAAGCAATCTTAACAATACCAGAAAGTACAGCATGATTATAATCTTCTACTGCAGCATAGTAATCCTTTTCCAATAAGCCATCTTCTACAGCCTGATGAATTGTATCTTGAACAAGATAGGCATTAATAGCACTTGCACCATAACCAAGTAATGTCGCAAAATGATGTACTTCTCTTGTTTCACCAGATTCAATAATTAAAGCCATCTTCATTCTCTTCTTAGTACGTACTAAATAAGAGTTAACACTTGCAACTGCAAGTAATGCTGGAATAGCACAATGGTTATCATCTACACCACGGTCTGAAAGAATAATAATGTTTGCACCACGATGATATGCTTTATCTACTTCAATAAAGAGATGATCTAAAGCTTTCTTAAGAGATGTATTCTTATAATAAAGTGTAGAAACAGTTTCACTTTCAAAATCATCTGTATGAAGATGTTTTAACTTAAGAATATCTGTATTTGTAAGAATAGGATTATGAATATGTAATAAACGACAGTTATCAGGTGAATCATTTAAGATATTTCCTTCAGTACCAATATCTAATGAAGTAGATGTGACAATCTCTTCACGAATAGAATCGATAGGAGGGTTAGTTACCTGGGCAAATAACTGTTTAAAGTAATTAAAGAGTGGCTGATGCATAGTACTCATTGCCGCAAGAGGGGCATCATTACCCATAGCGATAATAGGTTCATTACCATTAGTAGCCATTGGAATAATATAGTCTTTAATATCTTCATATTTATAACCAAAAGCAGTCTGTAATGTTTCTAGCTTTTCATCACTAATGACTTCTACTCTTTCATTAGGAATCTTTAAATCCTTTAAGTATGTGAGATGTGAATCAAGCCATTCACCATAAGGTTCCTTTTGTGCATAATAGTCCTTTAATTCGTCATCATTAATAAGAACTCCCTTCTTAGTATCTACAAGAAGCATCTTACCAGGACGTAAACGATCCTTAACCACAATATCTTCTGTAGGAACATCTAAAGAACCTACTTCAGAAGATAAGATTAAATAAGAGTCTTTAGTAATATAATAACGAGAAGGTCTTAAACCATTTCTATCAAGTACAGCACCCATTAATTCACCATCAGAGAATAAAATAGAAGCTGGTCCATCCCAAGGTTCCATGACTGTAGCGTTATAAGCATAGAAGTCCTTTTTCTTTTTAGACATAGAAGGATTGTTTTCCCATGGTTCTGGAATACACATCATAACAGCACGAGGAAGTTCCATACCACTCATAACTAAGAATTCTAATGTGTTATCTAACATTGCAGAATCTGAACCATTTACATCTACAACAGGGAATACCTTTTCTGTATCTAATACATCACATTTCATGTTTTCTTCACGAGAAAGCATGTTGTTCGCATTACCTCTAATTGTATTAATTTCACCATTGTGGACAATAAAGCGGTTTGGATGTGCTCTTTGCCATGATGGATTTGTATTAGTAGAGAAACGAGAATGTACTAATGCAATCGCACTCTTATAATCTTCATCCTGTAAATCACTAAAGAAACTTCTTAACTGTCCTACAAGGAACATACCTTTATATACAATAGTACGGCTAGATAATGAACATACATAAGTATTTTCATTACTCTGTTCAAAAATTCTTCTTGCTTGATAAAGAAGACGATCAAAAGGAAGACCTGCTTCACAATCATCAGGTTTCTTTACAAAACCCTGCATAATATAAGGCATCGCATCAATCGCTTTAGTACCTAATACCTCTTTATGTGTTTCTACCTTTCTCCATCCGAGGAAAGTCATACCTTCCTTAGTAATAATCTTTTCAAACATAGTCATAGCCTGATGTCTTTCTAGTTCATTCATAGGGAAGAAGAACTGACCTACACCATAATGACCTTCCTTAGGTAACTGGAAATCCTTTACACTCTTCTTAAAGAATGTATAAGGAATCTGTGTGAGGATACCAACACCATCACCTGTTTCTCCCTTTGCATCCTTACCTGCTCTATGCTCTAACTGTTCTACAATCTTTAACGCATTTGATACTGTCATATGCGTTTTTACACCTTTGATATTAACAACTGCACCAATACCACAGTTATCATGTTCAAAAGATGAATCATATAAACCTTTGTTCATGCACACACCTCCTATATAAGTGAAACTATATTACAAAATATTTTTATCATTGTAAAGAAAAATTGTTAATAAAGTTGTAAAATGTTTGTGAAATTTATGAATATACGAAAAATAGCATAATATAACTTCATTAAAGCGAAATGGCATAATAAAAAGAAAGCCTTTACGGCTTTCTTGTGATAATTTCTTCTTGGATATGCTTAATACGATGATACATACCTGGATGATCATAAGAAGTATATTCAATAAAGTCTGCAGGATACACATCTATGAGTTCATCACTAGAAATACGCTTAAATGTAGTAATTAATTCTTCTCCATAACCATTATGTACTGCCTGATCATCTGCTTCATACTCTTCTCTTCTTGATACATAATTCACATAAAGAGAACATATATACATAATAGGGGAGATGATTACACCTAAACATGTAAAGATCACATCATAGTTCATATGAATAAGTCCAAAGCTCTCTAATACTCTTTCTGATAAGACGATACATAACTCTCCATGAGGAATCATATAGACTACAAATATAAATAGAATGCATAATACAATATACTTCATATAGTTAAAGATATTCTTCTTATGTTTGAGATGTCCTATTTCATGAGATAAGACTGCAAGTAGTTCTCTTTCAGAATTCTCATCAAGAAAGTTATCTGCAATTCCAAATTCCTTATACCACAACATCTTTAATAAGAAGGCATTCTTACCAGTGGATTTCTTGGATTCATTGTATACTTTAATATGTTTCACTTTCTTAGGACAATCCTTCATCAGTTCTTCTATCTTGTGTCTTAGTTCATTGTCTTCTAATTCAGTAAATGTATATTGTACTCTTAGATACATATAACTGATACTTAAGATAATTAAATAGAGGATCAAACAAATGCCTAACAGTCCTAAACATAACATAAGTGATTGTACATAAGTAATAGAGAAGTGGTTTGTCCATTCGTCAATATGTTCAAGAATATAAAGACAAGGAATATAAAGGATGAAAGAAAGAATGAAGTCTAAAACTGTTTCTACGACTTCATCTTTTATAAACACTTCTTTTGTCTTCTTATTCTTGCCATACTTCTCCTCTATTTTAAATGTGGCATAATAATCAAAGCATATACTTACAACTCTATTGATCAAAGAGATACTAAGCACTGTCACAAAGAAACGTGTATATACATTTAATGGAAGTGTATCTATATAAGATAAAAAAGGAGAGAACAAATAGAATACATACACTAATACTGTAAACATCCTATTACATAACTTCATATGATCATAATCTTTCTCATAACTTAAGAAAGATGCATAACGCTTCTTATCATATATATCACTCACTTCAATAGGTAATGGTTTCTTTCTTTGTTTATTCTTGATACCATCTAATACAAATCTATATCCTGTCTGTATCATAATAATGATAAAAATCAACCATTTCATACTAAAAATCTCCTTTATTCATTACTGAAATTAAAAAATATATAAAAATTATTAGTATTAATATTGAAATGCAAGCGCATACGTACTATAATACCCATAGAATCTAGAACGCAAATAAATGACTGCTTAAAATTGCAGAAGGACAAAATATTATAAAACCATTTCTTAATTAATGCCTATCAACTTATTGTCATTCCTAAATACTGCGAATATATAATCCGGATTGTTCCTCACTGCATGTTGCCTCTAGATAAGAAAAAGAACCCTGCGAGGTTCTTTTTTTCTTAATCTACATTAGATGCATAGAAATGAGTTGTCTTATAGTTATACACAATACGTGATACATTAAATAACTGTCCATTAGAAAGATGTACATAATCTTCTACTTCTAATGCTGGACTACCTTCTTCTAATCCTAGAATAGAAGCTTCCTGTGCACTTAACTGTTTAACATGGAAATACTTATCTGCAAAACCAATACTTAACTTTAAATCATTCTTAATATAACTATAGATTGACTGACTCGCAATACGACGATCAAGTGAAGGCACAAGATCCTTATTATAGTATGTATACTCAATAGCCATTGGTACACCATCCATCTTTCTTACTCTTTCAATATAATAGATAGGTGTAGTAAGTTCACATTGCATACGTTTTGATAGTTCTTCTCCAGCCATCATAATATGGAATCCCTTGACATCAGTAGTAATCTTATGACGTGGGGCATTCTCAGTAATACCACATGAACCATTCATCCATAAAGAATCATCATCTCTTGTATGACGTACAAATACACCACTTCCCTGAATAGAGAATAGAGTACCTTGTTTCTTTAAAGTACGTATCGCATTTCTAATAGTATTTCTACTTACTTGATACTGTTCAATTAACTGATCTTCTGTTGGCAGCTTATCAGTATATTCATTTTTTTCTATTTTGCGGATAATATCTTCCACAACTTCTTGATATTTAGACATTTTTTCATCACCGCCCACATATTAACATAACCTAACTTTTTGGTCTAGTACGAAAATAGTGATATAATGCATTTTGAGGTGAAAAAGTATGAATTTTACACAAATTAAGATGATTATTTGTGATATGGACGGTACTTTGTTGGATAATCAGAAGAATTTACCTCCACATTTTAATCAAATATATAAGGAATTGTATGATAGAAATATCATTTTTGCGATTTCATCTGGAAGACAGATGGGAGAAGTGAGAAAGTATTTTGAGGGAAATAAAACTATTTACCTTATGGCTGAAAATGGTGGCTATATACAACATAACGGAGATACGTTACTTGCAGACTATATGAACCAGGAAGATGTATATAAGCTTACAAACTATGTGAATACGCTTAAAGGCACGGCTCCTATGTTAAGTGGTAAGAAGGCTATGTATGCATTCAATAAAGATAAGGAACTTATAAGTAAGCATACAATTCACTTTAATATTACTTATGTAGATACAATGGAAGATATTGATGATGATATATTCAAGATTACAGTCTGTGACCCTATGGATCCAGTGAAGAACTGTTTGGAAGGTCCTTTGTCTTGTATTAAAGGTTTTGAAGTGAAGCCATCAGGAGACTGTTGGATTGATATTAATAAGAAGGGACAATCTAAAGCAGATAGTGTTGTCTTCTTACAAAAGACATTAAGTATATCAGAAGAAGAAACAATGGTATTTGGGGATTCTGATAATGATCTATCGATGTTCACACATGCTTATTATAGTTTTGCGATGAAGAATGCAGATCACTTTATACAAAGTAAAGCACGTTTTGTGACCCAAGAAGATAATGATCATGATGGGGTCATGAAGACAATACAGAAGATGATTGAAAATGAAGATGGATTATTGATTAATATATAGAGGAGGAGATATAAAATGAAAAAGATTGGATTTATTGGTTTAGGTATCATGGGGTTGCCTATGGCAGGTCATTTAATGGATGCAGGTTATGAAATGCATATTTATGCAAGACATCCAGAAAAGGTGACTTCTTTAGTAGAGAAGGGGGCTACACTCCATTCTACTATTCATGATTGCGTGAAAGATGTAGATGCAGTCATGACTATTGTAGGTTTTCCACAGGATGTGGAAGAAGTTTATTTTAATGACAACAACATTCTAGATTCAGTAAAGGAAGGTACATATCTTATTGATATGACGACTACATCACCTACACTTGATCAAAGAATATATGAAGAAGGTAAAAAGAGAAATCTCCACGTATTAGATGCACCAGTCACTGGTGGAGATACAGGCGCAAAGAATGCGACTCTTTCTATTCTTGTAGGAGGAGACAAAGAAGATTATGAAGCATGTCTTCCTTTATTTGAAACCATGGGTACTAATATTAATTATCAGGGTCCTAGTGGTTCAGGACAGCATGCAAAGATGGCCAATCAGATCATGATTGCAGGGGCATTGTCTGGTGTATGTGAAGCACTCACATATGCATCTAGTAAAGGTTTGGATTTAGATGTTTTATTAAAGTCTGTGTCTACTGGTGCAGCAGGAAGTCATCAGTTAGATGCTTTTGGACCTAAGATCTTAAAGGCTGATTATCAACCAGGATTCTTTATGAAACACTTTATTAAAGATATGAAGTTAGCTGATGAAGAAGCCAAAGAATCAAACATTACACTTAATGTATTAGAAACAGTATTAAGAAACTATCAGGAATTAGAAAAAGAAGGCTATGGTGACTTAGGTACACAAGCCTTAATCAAGTATTATAAAAAGCCCTAAGAGAGGGCTTTAAGCAACTCAGTCTTAGAAGCAGGGGTAAATCCCTGGATCATATCCTTTGATCCTCCACCTTTGCTTTTAAGGCTTTTTAATTGTGTTAATATATCTAATGCATTTGATGTAGAACCTATGACATAACGATAACCTTTCTCATCATTTCCTACAAATACACCACCTGTACTATAAACATTGACTAGGTGATTAGTCACTTCTCTTTGATTTACAGGTAAACAGTCTTCTACAAATAAATAAGCATTCTCACATAAAGAAAGCATATGTTCTTTCTCTAGTTGTGCATATTTGACTTCTAAAGCTGTTTTTTCTTCATACATCTTATTGACTTGTTTTACAAGTGTTTGATTGTTGGAAGAGAAAAGATGGTAAAGTGATTCAAGATGATCAAAATCATCCTTGAAACGATGATAAGCACGTTCCCCAAATAAGAATATAAAACGTGTCCCTCTAGTTGTATGAATCACTTTGATGATCTTGAATACGCCTAATTCACCTGTTCTTTTTACATGGGGTGCACAACATGCACATATATCATAATCTTCGATCTCTACAATACGTACTTTACCTTCAATCTCTTTCTTAGAACGATAAGAGACACTCTCTAAATCATCAGGATAGAAACAATGAATCTCTTTATTCTCATAGATTGCTTGATTCACTTTTTCTTCTATTAAACCTATATCCTTGATATCACCATCATATTCTACTTGTCCTTCTTCACTATTGAGATGGAAACTCACATTATCATAACCATACATACTATGCACAATACCAGAAAGAAGATGTTCTCCTGTATGATTCTGCATAAAAGAATAACGTCTCTTCCAATCGATATGGCCTTCTATTGTATCTCCTACATTGAAGTGATGCTTCTTAACATAATGGATAATCACATCATTCTTGATTTGTACATCCTTAACAGGAATATCATTAATAGTCCCTAGATCACATTCCTGACCACCTTCCTCAGGAAAGAAAAGTGTCTGGTCAAGAATGATTTCATTCTTATTTACTTCTATTACTGTTGCCTTGAAATCTGTACTATAAGGCATTTCATCATATAATTTTATTGTTTTCATTTATATCACCGTACATATTCTACCATAAATACTTGACCGAGAGGTACTACCGAGTAGTAAAGTGTTTTCATAATCTGTTAGTTATAAATTATAAATATTAATTTGTGTTAGAATAACATAGAAAAAGAAGGGAGAAATTATTGTGGATAAAAAGAAAACATCAGTCAATATGTTGGAAGGTTCAATATTTAAGAGTTTAGTTATCTTTATGATTCCGATTCTTATATCAAACATCTTCCAGCAATTCTATAACACAATGGATACTGCCATTGTAGGAAATACTTTAGGAATGACATCACTTTCTGCCATTGGTTCATGTGCAGCGGTCTATGACTTATTAGTAGGTTTTGCGTTAGGTATTGGGAATGGGTTATCTATTGTCACTGCAAGAAGCTATGGTTCAGGAGATGAAGAACTATTAAAGAAATCAGTTGCAGCGAGTTTTGTGATTGGTATTATATCTTCTATTGTGATTACTATTATTGCCTCTATTGGAATTAAACCATTACTTATAGCAATCAATGTATCACCGGACTTACTCAATGAAGCTTATAGTTATATTATTGTGATTGTACAATTTTTAGTCGTTATGTTTGCCTATAATCTATGTGCAGGCTTATTACGTGCTATAGGGAATAGTTTAATGCCTTTAGTATTCTTAATCATATCATCAGTATTAAATATTGGTTTAGACTTATTCTTTATCACACAGCTTCATATGGGTGTTAGAGGAGCAGCAGTTGCGACAGTTATTGCCCAGGGGGTATCAGTCGTATTCTGTTTGATTTATATCTTTAAGAATGTCCCATTACTCGTACCAGAAAAGAGACATTTTAAATTTGATGCAGCTCTTTATAAAGAACTATTAGGTCAGGGATACTCTATGGCTGTTATGAGTGCGATTGTTAATGCCGGTTCAGTTATCTTACAGTCAGGTATCAATGGTTTAGGAAGCAAACAGATCATTGCAGGTCATACTGCTGCAAGAAAACTTTATATGTTCTTTAACATGCCATTTACTGCCATGGCTCAAGCCGCAAGTACATTTGTATCTCAAAACAAAGGTGCAGAAAATGTATCACGCATTCGCAAAGGTATGAAACAGATGTATGTCTATGATGTCATTGTAGCCGCAATCGCAACCATTATTCTATTATTAAGTGCCCCTACACTTGTAACATGGATTTCTGGTACAACGGACAAGACAGTCTTATACAATGGGTCACTTTACTTACGTATTGTAGCCCCTAACTATGCAGTATTAGGTATATTAATGCAGACAAGATTTGCCTTGCAAGGTATTGGACAGAAGATGTTACCACTTGTATCTAGTATTATTGAATTAGTCGGTAAGATTATCTTCGTATTCGCACTTATTCCAGTCTTTAAATATATGGCTGTCATCTTCTGTGAACCATTCATCTGGGTCGTTATGACAATCTATCTATTAATCGTATTCTGGAGAGATCCATTCATTAAAGAGGCTTAGGCCTCTTTTCTTTTAATACCTATTTAGAAATATTTCTAAATAGGTATTGCATTTCTTGATGTTTATTGTATAATCTATTTAGAAAGTTATCTAAATAGGTGGTGAACATATGTTTGAGAAAACATTTAAAGCACTCAGTGCACCAGTAAGAAGAGATATTCTTAACTTATTAAAGAAAGGAAGGATGTCTGCAGGAGATATCGCCGCACAATTTGATATGACACAGGCAACTGTCTCATATCACTTATCGATATTAAAATCTGCAGACTTAGTAAGAGAAGAAAAAGATAAGAATTATATTTATTACGAAATTAATGCGACTGTGTTTGAAGAAATGTTGTTGTATTTTAAGTCTTTTTTAGGAGGAAATGATGATGTTGAAGAATAAATGGTTTAAGTTTAGTTTGGTATTATTTCTGTTGCCACTTGTATGTATATTAGTGACTTATAATAAGTTACCTGCACAAGTTGCAACACACTTTGATTTTCATGGTACACCTGATGGGTATATGAATAAGTTCTTAGGTTTATATGGTGTGTGGGCGTTTATGTTATTGCTTCATATATTCTGTACCTTCATGACATTTAAGGATCCTAAAAAGAGTAATATACCAGAAGTAGGATTAAGAATCATATTAATGATCTGCCCAGTTATATGTTTGATGGTGACTCTACTTATTATTACATATAGTCTAGGCTATCGTTTTGATATCACGTTTATTATGAATATAGTAATAGGCTTCATCTTTATTATTTTAGGTAATTACTTACCTAAAATAAAAAGAAACTACACTATAGGTATTCGTACTTCATGGGCATTAAATAGTGATGAGAACTGGTCACGTACACATAGATTTTCTGGTTATGTGTTTGTATTGAGTGGAATGTTGTATATTATCTTTAGTATGTTAGGTTATATGTTTATTGGTTTAGGTATTATACTTATATCTAGTTTACTATGTTTTGGATATAGCTATAGCTTATACAGAAAGGGGATTTAGTGGCATACCACTAAATCTTTTTTTAATAGTTTTTTCTAAAACTGCAAAAAGGTGCATAAAATAAGAAAGTAGTGTATAGTAATGAATGGGTAAGGGAATAGCTCATACCAAAATCCGATTTCCTTACCATGATCACCAAAGGTGATCTTTTTTTATGTTTTGAACCAACTTTACATATTTGTAGTAGAAAAGTGTAAGGGTAACTTCCACTATAAGAGTAAATTCAACTTCTTTATGTTTAAGTGGAATTTAGCTTTACATTTTAGGAGAGCATCTGTTCATTTTGAATGTATTTTTAAATTTTTTAACAGAAATAATGAGAAATTTATAAATAAAAAAAGAAAAAATTAGTAAGTGCCTCTAAAAAGGCGCTGTCGGAGGGCTAACTGTTAACATAATTATTTAAAAGAGTTATAATAAAGGAGTAAATAAATTCAGATGTTAATAGTAAAAAAAGACAAATAAAAAATGCTACCGAAGTAGCATTTGATACGTCATCTAAATGACAATCGGGAAACCCGACATTTAAGCATAAGCTTTATTTTAACTCGTTGTGTTATTTTGAACTGTATCAAAACTATTTGTTTCGACACTATTAGCATAATCACTTTTTAGGAGGATGTCAAGGTATGAGCCAAAATATTGTAGATTATTGTATTGGACTAGATTTAGGAACAGGGTCTGTAGGATGGGCCGTTGTGGACATGAACCATAGACTTATGAAAAGAAATGGGAAACATCTATGGGGATCTAGATTATTTAGTAATGCAGAAACAGCAGCTAATAGAAGAGCTAGTAGATCTATACGTAGAAGATACAATAAGAGAAGAGAGAGAATTAGATTATTAAGAGCTATTTTGCAAGATATGGTTTTAGAGAATGATCCAACTTTCTTTATTAGACTAGAGCACACTTCTTTTTTAGATGAAGAAGATAAAGCTAATTATTTAGGAGCAGATTATAAGGACAATTATAACTTGTTTATTGATGAAGATTTTAATGATTATACTTATTATCATAAGTATCCTACTATTTATCACTTAAGAAAGGCATTGTGTGAATCAACTGAAAAAGCTGATCCAAGACTTATTTATTTAGCATTGCACCACATCGTTAAATATAGAGGAAACTTCTTATATGAAGGTCAGAAATTTAATATGGATGCATCAAATATTGAAGATAGGTTGTCAGATGTATTTACACAATTTGCCGATTTCAACAATATTCCTTATGAGGATGATGAAAAGAAGAATCTAGAAATATTAGAAATATTAAAGAAGCCATTATCAAAGAAAGCAAAGGTTGATGAAGTTATGGCTTTAATTGCACCAGAGAAAGACTTTAAGAGTGCATATAAAGAATTAGTAACTGGTATAGCTGGAAATAAAATGAATGTTACTAAGATGATTTTATGTGAACCTATTAAGCAGGGAGATTCTGAAATTAAACTTAAGTTTTCTGACTCTAATTATGATGATCAATTTAGTGAAGTTGAAAATGATTTAGGGGAATATGTAGAGTTTATTGATTCTTTGCATAATATCTATAGCTGGGTTGAGTTACAGACTATTATGGGTGCAACGCATACTTATAATGCGTCTATTTCTGAAGCAATGGTAAGTCGTTATAACAAGCATCATGAAGATTTACAGTTATTAAAAAAATGTATTAAAGATAATGTTCCTAAAAAATATTTTGACATGTTCAGAAATGATAGTGAGAAATTGAAGGGATATTATAATTATATTAATCACCCATCTAAAGCGCCTGTAGATGAATTCTATAAGTATGTAAAGAAGTGCATTGAAAAGGTTGATACACCAGAAGCTAAACAGATTTTACATGATATTGAATTAGAAAACTTCTTATTAAAACAGAATTCACGTACTAATGGATCTGTACCTTATCAGATGCAGCTTGATGAAATGATTAAGATTATAGATAATCAGGCAAAATACTATCCAGTATTAAAGGAAAAAAGAGAACAACTACTATCTATCTTAACATTTAAAATTCCTTACTATTTTGGACCATTAAATGAAACTAGTGAACATGCATGGATAAAGCGATTAGAAGGAAAAGAAAACCAGAGAATATTGCCTTGGAACTATCAAGATATTGTGGATGTGGATGCAACTGCTGAAGGATTTATTAAGCGTATGAGAAGTTATTGTACGTATTTCCCTGATGAAGAGGTATTACCTAAAAATTCACTTATTGTATCAAAATATGAGGTCTACAATGAATTAAACAAGATTAGAGTAGATGATAAGCTTTTAGAAGTAGATATTAAGAATGACATATATAATGAGCTTTTCATGAACAATAAGACAGTTACTGAAAAGAAATTAAAGAACTGGTTAGTGAATAATCAATGTTGTAATAAGAATGCAGAAATAAAAGGGTTCCAGAAAGAAAATCAATTCTCAACTTCATTGACTCCATGGATTGATTTCACAAATATCTTTGGAGAGATTAATCAGTCTAATTTTGATCTCATCGAAGACATTATCTATGATTTGACTGTATTTGAAGATAAGAAAATCATGAAGCGTAGATTAAAGAAAAAATATGCATTACCAGATGACAAGATTAAACAGATTCTAAAATTAAAGTATAAGGATTGGTCAAGATTATCAAAGAAACTACTTGATGGTATTGTTGCAGATAATAAATTTGGTAGCAGTGTCACAGTGTTAGATGTTTTAGAAATGTCTCGTTTAAACTTGATGGAAATCATTAATGATAGAGATTTGGGATATGCACAGATGATTGAAGCTGCAGCTTCTTGTCCTGAAGATGGTAAATTTACTTATAAGGAAGTACAAAGATTAGCAGGTTCACCAGCACTAAAGAGAGGTATTTGGCAGTCATTACAGATTGTAGAAGAAATTACTAAAGTAATGAAATGTAGACCAAAATATATCTATATCGAATTTGAAAGATCTGAAGAAACTAAAGAAAGAACAGAATCTAAGATTAAGAAACTAGAAAATGTGTATAAAGATTTAGATGAACAAACAAAAGTTGAATACAAGACTGTATTAGAAGAATTAAAAGGTTTTGATAACACAAAGAAGATTTCTTCTGATAGTTTATTCTTATACTTTACCCAGTTAGGTAAATGTATGTATTCTGGTAAAAAACTAGATATTGATTCATTAGATAAGTATCAGATTGACCATATTGTGCCTCAGTCTCTTGTTAAGGATGATAGTTTTGATAATAGAGTTTTAGTAGTGCCTAGCGAGAACCAGAGAAAATTAGATGATTTGGTTGTCCCTTCTGACATTCGTGTAAAGATGAATAGTTTCTGGAAATTATTGTTTGATCATGAATTAATTAGTCCTAAGAAATTCTATTCTTTAATCAAAACTGAATATACAGAAAGAGATGAAGAAAGATTTATTAATAGACAGTTGGTGGAAACAAGACAGATTACAAAGAATGTTACTCAGATTATTGAAGACCATTATTCTACAACTAAAGTTGCAGCTATTCGAGCAAACTTATCTCATGAATTTAGAGTCAAGAATCATATTTATAAGAATAGAGACATTAACGATTATCATCATGCACATGATGCTTATATTGTGGCATTAATTGGTGGATTTATGCGTGATAGATATCCTAATATGCATGATTCTAAAGCTGTTTATTCTGAATACATGAAGATGTTTAGAAAGAATAAGAATGATAAGAAGAGATGGAAAGATGGTTTTGTGATTAATAGTATGAACTATCCATATGAAGTGGATGGTGAACTTATCTGGAATCCGGATATTATTAATGAAATAAGAAAGTGTTTCTATTATAAGGATTGTTATTGTACAACTAAATTAGATCAAAAGAGTGGACAGATGTTTAATTTGACTGTTCTTCCTAATGATGCACATTCTCCTAAAGGAACTACAGAAGCAGTGATTCCTGTTAATAAGAATCGTAAAGATGTTAATAAGTATGGTGGATTTAGTGGATTACAGTACGTGATTGTTGCGATAGAAGGAAAGAAAAAAAGGGGAAAGAAAACTAAATTAGTAAAGAAAATATCTGGTGTACCCTTACATTTAAAAGCGGCTTCTCTTGATGAAAAAATAAAGTACATAGAGGAAAAGGAAAATTTAACTGATGTGAAAATTATTAAAGATAGTATTCCAGTTAATCAAATGATTGAAATGGATGGTGGGGAATATTTATTAACATCACCAATTGAATTTGTGAACGGAAGACAACTTGTTTTAAATGAAAAGCAGTGTGCATTGATTGCAGACATATATAATGCAATCTATAAACAAGATTGTGATAATTTGGATGATGTTTTGATGATTCAATTGTATATTGAACTAATTAATAAAATGAAAGCATTATATCCAGCATATCAAAGTATTGCAGAAAAGTTTGAAAGCATGACTGAAGATTATGTGGCTGTTTCTAAAGAAGAAAAAGCAGACATTATAAAGCAGATGTTGATTATTATGCATAGAGGACCAAGAAACGGAAAAATTCAATATGCAGATTTTAATGTGGGAGATAGAATTGGAAGAAAGAATAAAATGAGTTTAGATTTAGAGAGAGTAACATTTGTCTCTCAGTCACCAACAGGAATATACACTAAAAAATACAAATTATGAGCTGGCGAACAGTAGTTATAGACAGCAAATCAAAACTTACTTATAAGAATGGGTATCTAATAGTAAGAAGTGATGAAGTACATATGATTCACTTATCTGAAATAAATACTATTCTTATAAGTAGTACTGCTGTTGCCATTACTTCCTACTTAGTAAACGAGTTACTAAGTAGGAAGATTAAAATTGTATTTTGTGATGAAAAAAGAAATCCTGTAGGTGAAGTGATGTCATATTATGGGTGTCATAATTCTAGTAAAAGAGTACGCCAACAAATAAACTGGGATTATGATTATGCCAAAGAGGTTTGGACTGCAATAATCAAAGAAAAGATTAAGAACCAAGCTAAACTATTAGAGAACTATGATGAAGATGGATCAAAGAAACTATATAAGTATGTTGATCAGATCAGATTATTTGATTCGACTAATAGAGAAGGGCATGCTGCTAAAGTATATTTTGATGACTTGTTTGGCGTAGATTTTACAAGAACATCAAAGAGTGATATCAATGCATCTTTGAATTATGGATATTCAATTTTGTTATCACAATTTAATAAGGAACTTGTGCTAAATGGCTATTTAACACAGCTAGGAATAAAACATTGTAATGAGTTTAATCCATTTAATTTGTCGTCCGATTTAATGGAACCATTTAGACCGTTAGTAGACAAAATAGTAAGAGAGAACTGTGATGAGATATTTGATGGTTCTATGAGACTTAAATTGGTGGACGTATTAAATCATAAAGTTAGAATAAAAAATAGTAATCAGTATGTTTCTAATGCGATATCGATATATGTAAAAAGTGTAATTAAGGCGATTGAAAAGAAAGATGTTAGTTATCTAGAGTTTTTTGAATATGAGCTATAGATATATGAGGATTATTGTATTTTTTGATTTGCCTACGCTTACATATAAAGATCAGAAAGAATATAGATTGTTTAGAAAATTGCTTATTAATGATGGATTTGTGATGATGCAAGAGAGTGTTTATTGTAAATTGGCTTTAAATAACTCTATTGTGAAAGCTCAAGTAAAAAGGATTAGGGATAATAAACCTAGTGCTGGAGATGTAGAAGTTCTCATAATCACAGAGAAACAATTTGCATCGATAGAATATATTTGTGGTAGTAAGCAGACTCTTAAAGAGGATAGCGAAGAAAGGCTGATAGTCCTATGAAACTAAGAATTATGGGATTTGAAGAAATAGACTTTACCGATCAGGATAATACTGTTTTGATTATAAAGAATCATAAGTTTTATGCTCATATTTTAAGTTTATTATCATCTATCCTATATGATAAAAATAAAAGTACAGAATTATTAGTTATTGATGGGGAAAAGAATATTACTACTAATATATTATTGATAACAGATCTCTATAAAATAGATTTTAATGATAAGAATCTATTAAAAGAAATCTATTCACAAATAAGCAAAAGTATCACTTCTGATGAAGAGAAATGCATGAGATATCAAGAGTTAGTTGATGATCTTAGCGCTATATTAGAAAATGAACTTGAAGATTACAATCTGGAATTTGACTATAAAAATGATTTAACTATTGAAAACTATTTAAAGGCAGTATCTTTAAAGATATCAAGAAAAGCAGAAGAAAAGCTTTATGATAGGCTAATGAATTATGTAGAACTAGTTACTGAACTAGTAAAAAAGCCAGTGCTGGTTTTATATAATTGCTTTGATTATTTAGATGATGAAGAATTGATGGAATTGATCAAGTATAAGAATTATAAGCATCTTCATTTGTTGTTTATAGAGAATAAAAATAGGGAAGTTGATTCTATTGCTTTTAGAAAATATATAATAGATGAAGATTTATGTGAAGATTATGATAAAATAGAAGAGGTTCAAAGTGACTAGGGAGTCGTGATCCTGAAAAGAATTCTAGCTTTAAATCGGAAAATACTATCTAATTTTTTGAATTTGAGTTTTAGGGTTGTGTAATTTTGAAC
>NZ_FR898797.1:0-67493 GCF_000437715.1 Catenibacterium sp. CAG:290 | reverse complement strand
ATAAAAATAGATATATTCTAGTTACCAGATCACTCTTTAACCACTGTTTCACTATCAGATAATTTATACCAATATATTTTAAAATAAATAAAGAAAATTTCATAATATGAAAATATCACTTTACAAATAGGAATGACAAGTATAATATATAAGTGTAAACAGGAGGATAATAATATGAAAGTTATTGTTACTAAAGATTATGAAGAAGCAAGTCAGAAAGCAGCAGAAATCATGCTTGACGTTATCAAAAATAAACCAAACGCAAACCTTGGCCTAGCTACTGGTTCTACACCAATCCGTCTTTATGAATTAATGAGAGAAGATCATAAAGCTAACGGAACAAGCTACAAAGATATCAAATCATTCAACCTTGATGAATATTATGGTTTAGCACAGGATCATCCACAGAGTTATTACTATTTCATGTGCCATCAGTTATTCAATGAATTAGATATCGATAAGAATAATATCAATGTTCCTAAGGGTAAGGGATCTATCGAAGAAGTTTGTGATGAATACAATGCATTATTAGCTAAAAATCCAAGAGATATCCAGTTATTAGGAATAGGTTCTAATGGACATGTTGGTTTCAATGAACCAGGTACATCATTTGATTCAGTGACTCACTACATTGCATTAAAGCAGAGCACAATTGAAGACAACGCTAAGTTATTCTTCAATGGTGATTTAAGTGCTGTTCCTACTCATGCAATCACTATGGGTATTTCTAATATCATGGAAGCTAAGAAGGTATTATTAATCGCAACTGGTGAAAGAAAAGCTAAAGCAGTTAAAGGCTTAGTTGAAGGACCAGTAACAGAAGATTTACCAGCTTCTATTCTTCAGAAACATGAAGATGCAATCATCATCGTTGATGAAGCAGCTGCATCATTATTATCTAAATAATTTCTTAAGGCGCTTAGGCGCCTTTTTTTGTGCTATAATTTTTTTGAGGTGATTTCATGAAGGCAATGAATAAAGACAATCCTAAATACAATGACTGCATAGAAAGAGAATCACAGTTATATGAAAGAAAAGGTGATTTTAGAACACCTTTTATGAGAGATTATAATCGTATAATATTCACTACAGCCTATGGACGCTTAAAACATAAGACACAGGTCTTTTTTGCGCCTGATAATGATCATATATGTACGCGTGCTGAACATGTGAATCTAGTAGAATCTATCAGTTACACAATTGCTTATCAATTAGGACTGAATACTGAACTTACACGTGCTATTAGTGCAGGACATGATTTAGGACATGCTCCTTTTGGTCATGGTGGAGAAAAGATTCTTTCTTCTTTGTCTATAAAACATGGATTAGAACCTTTCTGGCACGAAAAGAATAGCCTTCATCTCATAGATGATTTATGTTTACTAGAGGATGATCAACATATTGAACATAATCTTGATCTGACCTATGCAGTAAGAGATGGCATTATTGCTCATTGTGGCGAAGTGAATCAAAGAAGAATTAAACCTAGAGATGAAAAAATCGATTTAAAAGACTTTAAATCACCAGGACTCTATCAACCTTATACTCTAGAAGGGTGTGTCGTAAAAATCAGTGATAAGATAGCTTATCTGGCAAGAGATATAGAGGATGCATGGAACTTACATATACTTAATGAAGAAGATATGAAAAGCTTAATAGAAGAAATTAATGCAGTTGTCCCAGAATTATTTAAAGCAATCAATAATGGAACAGTGGTCAATTACTTTATTCAAGATGTGATTCATAATAGTACGGAGGAATATATTGGTTTATCTGATGAAGCTTTTGAAATTATGAAGACATTTATGAAGTTTAATTATCAAAAGATCTATGAAATAAAGAAGGTTAAGATTCATACGCAATATGTACAATTGATTCTAGAGAGTCTCTTTTCTTTCTTATATGAGTATGGACAACATGACAATTTTGTTTTAGACTTAAAAAAAGATGCAGAACGTTATCCACTCATTATTAATCATTATCTTAAATGGTTAATACGCTATAGTACTTTACTTCATGATGAACGTTATCAAAATCATATAGTCTATGACTTTGAGAATGATTCACATGCCTTAGAAAAAAGTATAATTGATTATTTATCAGGGATGACTGATCATTTTATTATTGATGCATTTGATGAATTACTTGCATATAGATAGGGGGAATTTTTATGCCAATTAATATACCAGATGATTTACCAGCATATAAAGTTTTAACGGCTGAAAACATCTTTGTGATGAACCAGACACGTGCGACTACACAGCGTATTAGACCTTTAAAAATTTTAATTGTGAATATCATGCCTTTAAAGATTACAACAGAAACACAATTATTAAGATTATTATCTAATACACCATTACAGCTTGAAGTAGAACTTATTCATATGTCTACACATGATTCTAAGAATGTTCCTAAGGAACATTTACTTACTTTCTATAAGACATTTAAAGATATTAAAGAGAATTCTTATGATGGTATGATTATTACAGGTGCTCCTGTAGAACAGATGCCTTTTGAAGAAGTAGACTATTGGAATGAATTATGTGAAATCCTTGAATGGGCCAAGACACATGTTTTTAGTTCTTTCTTTATCTGCTGGGCTTCACAGGCCGCTTTACATTATTATTATGGTATTGATAAGTACTTATTGAAGCATAAATTAACTGGTGTATATCGTCATCATACTAATCAAAGAAAGATGAGAAGAAAGATTTTAAGAGGTTTTGATTATCAGTTCTATGCACCACATTCACGTTATACAACTGTTTTAAAGGAAGATGTTGCAAGTAATTCTAACTTAGATATACTTGCTGAAAGTGATGATGCAGGCGTCTATTTGGTGGCTTCTAAGGATGGTTCTCAGTTCTTTGTGACAGGACATCCTGAATATGATCCAGATACATTAGATAAAGAATATAAGCGTGACAAAGAGAAACCAGATGTCACTGCTGAACTACCTAAAAACTATTATCTTGATGATGATCCATCTCAGGAAATACAAGTAAAATGGCGTTCACATGCCTATCTCTTATTCTCTAACTGGTTGAACTATTATGTTTACCAGGAAACACCATATGATCTAAGTGATCTTCATGAACGTAAGAAATAAGCCATCTTTCTAGGTGGCTTTTTATATTAGGAGGTGATTTTTGTGTTATTTATTCCACTCATTATATTATTGATCTTATATTTCATGTATTGCATGCTTATGCGTTATGAATCACGTACCTTGTGGAGTGGTGTTGGGTTCTTTGGGCTTTCACTTATGACTATTATTACAGCTTTCTTCTATGCGTTCTACTATTCTGAAACATTAACTCATTATCCACTTATTATGGATATAGGGGTTCTATTAGCCGCTGTTGCAGTACTGGTTATCCTGTTTTTTCCACTTGCAACTATTATTATGTTCTTTGTAGAAGGAATTAAAGTCATTAAACATGAAGGATTGAAATTCACTAACCTTCTATCTCTAGGATTTGCGATAGGATTATTTGTTTATCTCTTTATAGGACCAATCTTTTTTAAGTCTTCTAATAAAATAATGACAGCTCTCTATGCAATCATATCATTTACGGTTTTCTATTTCTTATCCGTTCTTGCTAGCTATTGCCTTTCTGCTTTCCTAAATACATTTCACTTATTCAAAAAAAGGAAACTGGATTATATAATAGTATTAGGAGCAGGCATCAAAGGAGAACAGGTGCCTCCATTACTCGCAAGTAGAATTGATAAAGGAATAGAAATCCTAAAAAAGAATCCAAAAGCTTTAGTCATTATGTCTGGAGGACAAGGCAAGGGAGAAGATATTCCTGAAGGAGAAGCCATGGCACGATATGCCATCAATAAAGGTATTGATGAGAGTAAGATAATCATTGAAGACAAATCTACGGATACAAAAGAAAACCTCTTATTCTCATCAAAACTTATGACTAAAGAATCTCCACGAGTTGGACTTGTTACTACGTCCTATCATGTTTTTAGAGCCTTGATACTTGCGAAAGATTTGGGAATTAGATGTATTGGCTTTGGTTCAGTCACTAAATGGTATTTTACATTAAATGCTTTGATTAGAGAATTCATAGGTTACTTAAGCATGACATGGAAGAAGCATAGTATTGTGATTATTCTCTACAGTATATTTGTTGTTATTTTTTCGATTGTGAGGTAAATGGTTATGGGTGCATTAAGTGTATTTTTTCTAATGGGCATATTGTCTACGCTATTTCTTATCTTTGTATCTTTATTTATAGGTATACTCTGTACTTATGTAGTAGGTTACCTTTTTGAAGGATTCCTTGTATCTTCATTATTAGATACTAAAACCTATCGTGGCTGGTTTCCTTTCTATAATAAATATTTACTAGGAAATATCACAGGAGATCATGTGCTCGGTATTATATCCTCTCTCTGTGCTTTTCCTGTATTAATTATTGGATATGTCTTATTTGTGATGGACGAATTAAACTATCTTTTATTTGTTGTGTTTCTAGTGATATTAATTATTGGTTTTATTGTCGATCATATTATTGCCTATCACTTCTTATCTAAAAGATGTAAATATGCATCATGGCTAATTGTATTAAGTGTTTTCTCTTGTGGATTCCTTCGTCCTATTATCTTGTTTATCACGAAAAATTGTAATCAAGTAAGTAAATCTTAATATTTTTGTAAGGAAATTGAGATGTTTCTTTTTAACATTTCACGATATAACTATTGTGAGGTGAAAAGAAATGCGATTATTCAAGAAATGTCTTTTAGTTCTAGGAATACTATTACTCATATTATCAGGATATATTATATTTCGTTCAGATACTTTTATAGAAGATGCTTCTACAAATCATGGCTGGAATCTTATGCTTGTGAATCATACAAGTAAAATACCAGATAACTATAAAGTAATACTTACAAAGTTGAATAATGGGAAAGAAGTAGATTCACGTATCGTTCCTGAACTATCACAAATGTTTAGAGATGCGAGAAAAGATGATATTTACATGCAGGTGAATGAAGGATATCGATCATCTTATTCACAGCAGAAGATCCTGGATAATCGTACAAACTATTATAAAAATAAAGGTTTATTTACGATTCTTGCAAGAAGATATGCATTAAATTATGTATCAGCCCCAGGTAGAAGTGAACATCAATTAGGACTTGCAGTGGATATAGTAGGGGATAACCGTTATACAACCAATCAGTCTGCTTATAGATGGTTAGAAAGAAATGCATATAAGTATGGTTTTGTGAAACGTTATCCTAAGAATAAAACATCTATAACACATATTAAGCATGAACCATGGCATTATCGTTATGTAGGTAAAAAAGCTGCTTTAAAGATGTATCAAAAAAATCTATGTTTAGAAGAGCATGTAGAGAGTCTGTAATAGACTCTCTTTTGTTTATGGTATAAACTGATACCTGGAGGTATTTTATGGATTATATCAAATTACTTGTTGAAGACATTCATTCTGTCACAATGGCAACTATTAATAGTGAAGGAAAACCAATCACAAGAATCATCGACTTAATGTTGTATGATAAAGAAGGTATTTACTTCTTAACTGCAAGAGGTAAGAGTTTCTATCAGGAACTCATGGATCAGGAGTATATTTCCTTAACAGGACTTAAAGGAAAAGTATCTTTTAGTTTAAGTGGTAAGGTTAAGAATATTGGGTCTCACAAACTTGATGAGATTTTCCTAAAGAATACTTATATGCAGTCTATCTATCCAGAAGATACAAGAAAGGTATTGGATGTCTTCTGCTTATATGAAGCTTCTGGTGAATATTTTGATATCAGTGATCCAGCACACATCAAAAGAGCACCTATTACTATTAACAGTAAAGAACATGGTACTTATTATACCATTACTGATTGCTGTATTCATTGTGGCAAATGTGAGACTATATGTCCTCAACGTTGTATTCATAATGAAGTAATAGATGTCTCACAATGTCTTCATTGTGGGGCCTGTTTAGAGATATGCCCAGTACAGGCAATTGAGTTTAAAGGTGTAAAGAAACGTCGTAAGGAAGATGTCTGCTTGATGAATATGTGTATGATTGAAGATGATAAAGGACATGTCTTAGTACAGAATAAAGTCAATGATTCCTATACAGGTATTACTTTTCCTGGTGGTCATGTAGAAAAAGAAGAAATATTCAAAGATGCTATGATTAGAGAAGTGAATGAAGAAACAGGTCTTACAATTAAGAATCCATATTTATGTGGTTTATATCATTGGTATAAGCATTCTATTCATAATATTATTCTAGTCTATAAGGCAAGTGAGTATGAAGGAGTTCTTCATTCAAGTAATGAAGGAGAGGTTTATTGGATTGATAAAGAAGATTTTTTAAATCAGGCACTTGCAACAGGTATGGAGTATGTATGGGATATTGTTCATAAGAAACATCAAGAATGTATTATGTCTAATATGGGAGAACATAAAAGAGGGGATTTATTCTAAATAATAACTTTTGATAATTTTCATATGGTGTAAATTGTTTTCATTTGATGAAAATTAATTATAATGATTTTTATTATGTATATAATACATACAGAAAAGATGAACGGAGGTAAAGGAAATGGGTTTTCCAAAAGGATTTTTATGGGGTGGCGCAGTTGCTGCCAATCAGTGTGAAGGTGCTTATTTAGAAGATGGTAAAGGTTTATCAGTACCAGATATGTTACTTGGTGGAGATGTAAATACTCCAAGAACATTCTTACCAAAGACTGATAAGACTGCGTTCTATCCAAGCCATGAAGCAATTGATTTCTATCATCATTATGCTGAAGATATTGCTTTATTTGCAGAAATGGGATGGAATGTATTCAGATTATCAATCAACTGGGGTAGAATTTTCCCTAATGGTGATGATGAAACACCTAATGAAGAAGGTTTAGCTTTCTACGACAAGGTATTTGACGAATGTAAGAAACACAATATTGAACCTTTAGTTACATTATGTCATTATGAAATTCCTTGGAACATTGTGACTAAATACAATGGTTTCTCTGATAGAAGAGTGGTTGATATGTTCGTTAAGTATGCAACTACTTGTATGAAACGTTATAAGGATAAGGTTAAATACTGGTTAACATTTAACGAAATCAATATCGCATGTATGGGTGAAGGTGGATTAGGTGACCTTTATGGTTTAGGTATCATGGACCCAGAAGATGTTAACTCTGATGAACGTATTCCACTAAACAAATTAAAATCTAACCCTCAGAAAACATTTGAAGCATTACATAATCAGTTTGTTGCAAGTGCATTAGTTGTAATAGAAGGTCATAAGATCAATCCTGATTTCATGATTGGCAACATGATTGCTCATACAACTTTATATCCATTAACACCAAATCCAAAAGATATTCTTGCAGCATTTAATGAAGATAACTTCAAGAATAACTTCTGTGGTGATGTACAGGTTCGTGGTGAATATCCAACATATATGTTCAGATATTTCAAGGATCATGGTATTGATACTTCATTTATTACTGAAGAAGATAAGAAAATCATTAAAGAAGGTGTTATTGACTTCTATACATTCTCTTACTATATGTCTAACTGTGTAACAGTTGATGAAAATGCTGAAAAGACAAATGGTAACCTTGCAACAGGTGCTAAGAACCCCTACTTAAAGGCTTCTGACTGGGGATGGCAGATTGACCCTGATGGATTAAGATATACATTAAATATCCTACATGACCGTTATCCTCATATACCATTAATGGTTGTAGAAAATGGTTTTGGTGCATTTGATAAGGTAGAAGAAGATGGTTCTGTACATGATACTTATAGAATTGATTACTTCAGAGATCATATTAAAGCAATGGATAAAGCTATCGAAGATGGTGTACCACTAATCGGTTATACAACTTGGGGACCAATCGACTTAGTATCTGCAGGTACTGGACAGTATGCGAAACGTTATGGTTTCATCTATGTAGATAGACATGATGATGGAACTGGGGACTTCTCTAGAAGCAAGAAAGATTCATTCTTCTGGTATAAGAAAGTCTGCGAATCTAATGGTGCTGATTTAGACTAATACAACAAGACGTAACTCATATACGAGTTACGCCTTTTTTCTTATTCATCAAAGATATTTACAATCTCACCATCAAGAATACGGTTCATATTCTTAACGGCACAGAAGTTACCACACATAGAACATGTATCTTCTTTTTCAGGTGCTGCTTCAGCACGATAACGTCTTGCTTTTTCTGGATCAATAGAATACTTGAATGTTTCTTCCCAGTCCAGCTTCTTTCTTGCACATGCCATCTTATTATCTAATTCCATGGCACCAGGAATACCCTTCGCTATATCTGCTGCATGTGCTGCAATCTTAGATGCAATAATACCTTCTTTAACATCATCTAGATTAGGCAGACGAAGATGTTCTGCAGGAGTCACATAACATAAGAATGACGCACCATAAGTGGCTGCAATGGCACCACCGATGGCAGCAGTAATATGATCATAACCAGGGGCAATATCGGTTACTAGAGGGCCTAATACATAGAAAGGTGCACCTTTACAGATTGTCTTCTGGATTTCCATATTAGCTGCAATCTGATTTAAAGGCATATGACCAGGACCTTCAATCATCACCTGCACATCTTTATCCCATGCACGTTGTGTTAATTCTCCTAATGTCACTAATTCACCAATCTGAGCCACATCAGTTGCATCAGCCAAACATCCAGCACGACAGGCATCACCTAAACTCATAGTAATATCATATTCACGGCAGATATCTAATACTTCATCATAATGTTCATAAAATGGATTTTCTTCTCCAGTCATAGCCATCCAGGCGAACATAATAGAACCACCACGAGAAACAATATTCATTAAACGCTTATTATTCTTAAAACGTTCATACATAGCTCTATTGATTCCACAATGAATAGTCATGAAATCCACACCATCTTCTGCATGCATTCTTACAATATCTAACCATTCTTTTGCCGTAATATCTTTTAAAGCTTTATGATAATAAACAACAGCATCATAAATAGGGACTGTACCAATAATGGCAGGACATTCTTTAGTTAATCTTTTTCTAAAAGTACGTGTATCACCATAAGAACTTAAGTCCATGATTGATTCAGCACCCATCTTGACTGCATTATTAACCTTTTCAATCTCTACATCCATGTCTTTACAATCTCTAGAAATACCTAGGTTCACGTTGATCTTAGTCTTCAACATTGAACCAATACCACTCGGATCAATAGAAGTATGATTCTTATTACATGGGATAATAGCCTGTCCTTTCGCAATATACTCACGTAATACTTCTACATCCATAGATTCTTTTGCAGCTACAATTTCCATTTCAGGTGTAATAATACCCTGTCTTGCAGCATCCATTTGTGTTGTGTAACTCATACACTTCCTCCTTTAAACAATAAAAAAAGGTATACCTGAGCATGTATACCTAAAAAACAAAATTCCTACGCCGGCATTATCCGTATCAGGTTTTATGGGTCGAAATCCGATCGTATTTCTTCTCAGCCGTCGCGTCAGCTCCCCTTTTTTATTTGGTTGATAGTGGTATATTACATCTTATATAAATAAAATGCAACGCTTTCATTAAAAAAATGTTACAAAATTATTGTGAAATTTTGAACAAATAATGTAACAATGAAAACATTGTTATATTATGACTATCCTGTCAACAAAATATCACTTATTTATTGGATTGATGAACTGATAATGTAAAGATGAAACATTTTTACGAAAGTTTGATCTCTATTTCTGAAAATTATAGAAATCACTTTCATTTCTATTTATAATTATTAGAAAGAGAAAAGGAGATAAGACAATGTTTAGAGACGACTTTTTATGGGGTGGCGCAGTAGCTGCTCATCAGTGTGAAGGTGCCTGGCAGGAAGGCGGAAAAGGAATCAGCTGTACAGATGTAGAAACAGCGGGAGATAACGTAACAGGAGCACCTAGACGTTTAACAGATGGTGTTCTTCCTGGAGAAGATTATCCAAACCATGTAGGTGTAGACTTCTATCATCATTATAAGGAAGATATCGCATTACTTGCTGAAATGGGATTCAAGGCATTTAGAACTTCTATTGCCTGGACAAGAATCTTCCCAAGAGGAGATGAAGAAACACCTAATGAAGAAGGTTTAAAGTTCTATGATGATGTATTTGATGAATTATTAAAATATGGTATTGAACCAGTCATCACATTATCACATTTTGAATTACCTTGGGCACTCGCAAAAGAATATGGAGGATTTAGAAATCGTAAAGCCATTGATATGTTTGTGAAGTTCGCAAAGGTATGTTTTGAAAGATATCAGCATAAAGTAAAATACTGGATGACATTCAATGAAATCAATAACCAGGCTGATCCGACTCAGCATAACTTAATCCAGGAAGGTGCTGTATTATTAAAAGAAGGTGATGATGCTGAATATTTAATGTATTTATCAGCACATCATGAATTAGTCGCTTCAGCACTTGCAGTTAAGGCAGCTCATGAAATCAATCCTGACTTAAAGGTTGGCTGTATGATTGGTATGAATGGTGTTTATCCAGCTTCTCCAAAACCAGAAGATATGATGAATGCCTTAGGTGCTATGCATCAGAAATATTGGTATACTGATGTACATGCAAGAGGACATTATCCAAACTATATCTTAAAGAAGTTTGAAAGAAAAGGATATGATTTCATTACTGAAGAGGATAAGAAAATCTTAAGTGAAGGTAAAGTAGATTACATTGGATTCTCTTATTACATGTCATTTGCAACTAAGTATCAAGGACGTAATGAAAAGACATTTGATTACTGTAGTGAAGACTTTGTAAGAAATGAATACTTAAAGGCTTCTGACTGGGGATGGCAGATTGACCCATTAGGATTACGTTGGTGCTTAAACTGGTTCTATGATCGTTATGAACTTCCAATGATGATTGTAGAAAACGGTTTTGGTGCTTATGATAAGAAAGAAGCAGATGGTACTGTAGATGACCAGTATCGTATTGATTACTTAAAGGCACATATTGAAGCAATGAGAGATGCAGTCACTTATGATGGTGTTGATCTTTTAGGTTATACTATGTGGTCTCCATTTGATATCGTATCTGCTTCTACTGGTGAATATGATAAACGTTATGGTTTCATCTATGTTAACTATAATAATAACCATGAAGGGGACTTCTCTAGAAGTAAGAAGAAATCATTTTACTGGTATAAACACGTTATTGAAACAAACGGTGAAGAATTATAATACTCAAGAGATAGCTGCGGCTATCTCTTTTTAGCAGTTAAATTTGACAAGTGCTAAATAAAGACTATAATTATCAACAGGTGATAAAGATGCGTAACTATGTATTTGATTTTACTCATTCCTATAAAGGGGATTATCCACAGTTAACTTATTATGATTGTAGTGACATTGAAGGAACACGCTTATTCTGTGACGAGCAGGCAGAAAAACAATTAAAAGAGATGATAAGCAAGAATGGTATTTCTGGTATTCATTTTATTGATTCAGGTGATTATCATTACATCACTAAATTGATGACTGATTTTATCCATGAACCTTTTGATCTTGTTTTGATTGATCACCATACAGACATGCAATCTTCTATTGTAGGAGATATGCTTAGCTGTGGGAATTGGGCTAAAAAAGCTTTACAAAACCCTTTCCTTCATCGTTTATACTTAATAGGGCCAAGTAAACATGATTTAAAATCAGTGGAACGGAATAAAGTATTAAGTTTCAGTATAGAAGAACTTGAACAAGGTGCTACTATTCCTCTTGAAACGAAATATCCTGTTTATATTTCTATAGATAAGGATGTCTTAGATGAAAGATATGCCATGACGAACTGGAATCAAGGAGACATGTCACTGGGGATGTTAGAGGATGTATTAGCGCACTTCCTAAAAAACTGTGAAGTAATTGGCATTGATATATGTGGTGATGATCCTGATATCGATGATTATCCTACTTATATAAAAGCTGAAAGAATCAATAATCTTTCTGATGATGCACTTTATCAAACTGCTATGAAAATACTTAAAAGGAGACAAAAGAAATGAGAAAAGATTTTGGTGCACGTGCACTTACTTATCCACAGCCTGTCTATATGATTGGGAGCTTTGATAAGGATGATCATCCTGATTTAATGAACGCAGCATGGGGTGGCATTAGCGATACAATGGAAATTTCATTGAGTCTTTCTAGTGGACATAAAACAGTCCAGAATATCTTAAAAACACAGGCTTTTACTGTCAGTATTGCAGATGAGGATCATGTAGTAGCGTGTGATTATGTAGGCGTTGTATCAGGGCATAAGGAACCCAATAAACTAGAAAAAGCAGGTTTTACTTATACGCCATCTAGTAAAGTACATGCACCTATTATCAATGAATTACCTATATGTCTAGAATGTCGTCTTAAGGACTATGATTTAGATACAGAAATCATGAAAGGTGAAATTGTCAATGTATCTGTAGATGAACGTGTCCTAGATGAAACAGGAAGAGTCGATGTATCTAAAGTAAAACCTATTACTTTTGATCCCTTTAATAATCAATATGTAGGTTTAGGAAAAGTTGTTGGCCGTGCTTTTAAAGATGGTCTTAAACTAAAATAAGGACTCATAGGAGTCCTTTTAAATTAGTATTTTTTAACTGTATGTAATTTATCTAATAAACCACTCTTTTTAAATGTAGGTGCTAAAGCTAAATAAAGTGCTGAAGAAATCACAATCGCAATTACTGCATTAGTAATAGTAGTCACTGCATTCCAAGATGCAAGTGCTAAAGCAGCTTGAGAAGGTGCACCAAGTAATATTGAAGTATAGAAATAAGAGAATAGTGGTTCAGCAATCACATTAAATAATAAACCTGCAAATGTAGAAGCAACGACACCAATCACTAACTGCTTACCTTCTAATTTTTGAATCTTGAATACTCTATGTGCAACTAGACCTGTAATAACCCCAATACCAAATTTTAAGATAAATGTCTTTGGTGCGACTACTACATAAGTAGGATCAAGTAAATCACCAATACCCATACCAACTGCTCCCGCAATTCCTCCAGGAACACCACCTAATAATAAAGCAGCCAATATACAGAATGTATTTCCTAAATGGAATGAAGTAGTTCCTCCTGGTGTTGGAATCTTAATCTGTAGGAATGTGAAGGCGATATAAGCTAAAGCCGCCATCAATCCTGTTACTGCAATTTTTAATGTTTTATTGTCTTTCATATAAAACTCCCCCTTTGATGAATAACACTATACATACATTCTGACATTATATAAATACTCAGTTATCAACTAAAAAAATAAGGTCAGTTTTAAAACTGACCTTATTCATGTACGATTTTTCCAAATAAGAAACGGATCAGAGGACCACAATAGAAAATCTGGAATAATAATGCGACAGGGAAGTTCATGGATGTTGTCTGGAAATAGACTGAAGCATCGATGTTTTTGAATAATACAGTTGCGATTAAGCTCATGCATGGACACATGATACAAACAATCATACAAGAAATGGCAAGAGTAATCACGATAGGACGATCTGTAGACTGTACAAAACGGAAAGCAAGCTTATGAGCTAAAGAATCTACAACAAGTAGTTCTAAAAAGAAAGCGACAGGCCACATGATAATCATTTCGTGGAAGGCAAGTAAAAAGACCTGGTTTGTCATTCCTCCGATATTTAATGAGATGTTGAAGAGAATCATGACATACACCATTAAGAATGACATCATCGCTGTAAATAATAAATTTTGTTTAAATGTTTTAGGCATTATAAAATGCTCCTTTCTTGAAATTATACAAAAAAACAACACTTAATATAAGTGTTGTTCGTTATCAAACTGTGCTTGTGCGTTTCCAATAATACCCTAAATCAATATTCTTTTTTTGCATGACTTACTTTAATATATTTTAGAAAATATGTCAATAAAGTATTTTTTCTAATATTTCTATAGCCTGTGGTAATTTATCTAAATCGATAGAAGAGTAGTTCATGATGAAGGTATGGGATGTATGAGGTATATTCTTAAGGTAGTAATGAGAAATAGCTCTTAGATGGATTCCTTCTTCTTTTAATTTATTGATAAGTGTTTCATCAGACATATGTGTATGTATCGTGATAAGGAAATGAAGACCTGCATCTTCCTTGGAAATAGTAATCATATCCTTTAAATCACTTTTCTCTAGCATCTTTACAATCGCATCACGCTTATTATGATAATGGTTACGTAATTTAGTAATATGCTTATCAAAATAATGTTCATTAATAAATGATGCAAGAGTATATTGTTCGAAGTTAGAGACTGTACAGGCATAAAAAGAGAGCTTCTTATTATAGAGTTCTAATAAATGATGAGGAAGCACCATATAACTAATACGAATTGTAGAGGCAAGAGTCTTAGTAAAGGTATTCATATAAATAACCTTTTCACTTAAATCAATACTTTGCAGGGCAGGAATAGGCTGTCCACTTAAACGTAACTCACTGTCATAATCATCTTCTATAATATAGCGATGTTCCTTCTTATTTGCCCATCCAAGTAATTCATAACGTCGAGATACAGGCATAATAATACCAGTTGGGAAATGATGAGAAGGAGAGATATGCGCAATATCAACATCTAAATCTTCTAATTGGTTGACCAGTATTCCCTGCTCATCCATATCTATAGGAACACACTTAGCCCCTAAACTAGAATAAACATCTAATATTTTATTATAACCAGGATTCTCTACGGCATAGACAAGATCTAAACCTAATAATTGTACGAGTAATCCATATAAATATTCAGTACCCGCACCGATAATGATTCTTTCTGGTTCAACATCCATATTTCTGAATTCTTTTAAATGATGAGAAATCGCTTCTCTTAATTCATAAATACCACCTACTGGAGGATTAATCATTAGTTCTGATTGGTGTTCATTTAATACGTCCTTCATAAGTTTTGACCAGGTTGTGAAAGGAAACAAATGGGCTGGTGTCTGATTAGAAGAGAAATCACACCAATAGGATTCTTTCTTAATAGAAGGTTTATGAATCATCTTAGCAGGAATAAGGGGTGTCTTATTATTAATAGGAGATACATAAAAGCCTTTCTTAGGTAATGAATAAATATATCCCTCAGCCATTAACTGCGCATAAGCATTCTCTATTGTAATAATACTAATACCTAGATTTTTCGCAAATGTACGCTTAGAAGGTAACTTCTCATCTGCTGTCAGATGTCCTTCTAGAATATCATTCTTGATAAATGTATATAATTGCTGGTAGAGAGATTTATGGTTATTTTCATCAAAACTATATGTAAGCATAAATTCATCCTTTCTTTTCTAACCATTATAGCGTAATCATTTGAAAAAAAGAAGAAAACAGCATAGAATAGTCATATTAATGGAGGATAATCTATGGCGTTAACGGCTAAAAGAATTACAGAGAATTTTAAGGAATTAGAAGATCTTAATAATGAAGCATTTCCTAAAGAAGAACGTGTCTCTATTGAAAGAATGATTGATTTATCTCAAACTGGTATATCAGATCTTTATGGTGTTTATGATGAAGACACATTTGTAGGTTTCTTTATGACAATGACATCTGCTACATGTGTTTATTTATTCTATCTCGCAATTCGTTCATCACTTCGTTCTCGTGGGTATGGAGGACGTACTTTAAAGTTGATGGATGATCTCTATCAAAGACAGATTGTGTTGGATATGGAACCTTTAGATGATCAAGCAGATAACTATGAACAGCGTTTAAGACGTACTAAGTTTTATGCGAGTCATGGCTACCGTTCTAGTGGGTATCATTTATTCTATTGGAATCAGACATTTGATTTATTATGTACAAGAGGTCCTTTCCTAAAAGATGACTTTATTGAGATTACTAAAGAACTTCAAAGAGTTGTGGATGAATCAGGAGAAGGGGATTTCCATCCAAAGATGTTGAAGGCAACCTATGATATTCTAGATATTATTGATTTATAAGAACCGAAAGGTTCTTTTTTTTCATTTCCTAACACTTAGGAAGTTAAATTGAATGCATAAAGCACTGTAAACCATTACAATGAAGGTACAGGAGGTTATACGTATGAATAATAGACAGCAGCGTATTATAGATATCCTTTATGATTATGATGAATGGGTGACAGGTAAAGAGCTTGCTTCTATGTTGTCTGTATCAGATCGTACAATCCGTTCTGATATTGAGCATATTAATAAAGAGTATGAATGTACTCTTATAGAAGCCAATCGTCGTAAAGGTTATCACTTAGACGAGATGCTGACAAGTGTCAAAGGAATTACGACAAAGTCAGTCATTCCTCAGACATCTCAGGAACGTGTATCTTGGATCATTAAGGAATTATTGTTTAAACAGGAAATGAATCTCATTGAATTACAGGATCGTATTTATGTCAGTGGTTATACGATTGATAATGACTTAAGAAATATCAGACGTATACTCAATGAATATCCTTCTTTAAAAGTGGTACGTGTAAAGAACCACATTCGTTTAGAAGGTAATGAAAATGAAAAGCGTTCTGTATATAAGCATCTATTAGAATCAGAAATTAAAGGAAACTTCACAAATATCAGTGCCTTGTCTCATTTATGGAAGGATTTTAATCTCATTGATGTGGTAGAAATCTTTAAGAATGTCTGCGCAAATAATCATTATAAGTTCAAGAATGTCAGTCTTCCTATGTTGATGATGCATGCTGGTATTGCGATTGAACGTATCAGGAATAAGAATTATTTATATGAAACACAGAGTGATTGTACAGGTATTGATTTAGAATATCGTGTTTCAAAGGATTTCTTTGAAGAATTATCACAAAAGTTTGGTATTCCTTATGTTGAAGAAGAAGTCGTTAAGTTTGCTTTTTTATTAGAAGGAAGAGGCAGTCATGTAGACTTAAAAACAGAATCACAACAGTTAGTAGAAGAAGTATTATTAGACATTAAAGATTGTTTTGATATTGATTTTAGAGATGATGAAGAACTTTATAATAGTTTAGTGATTCATATGCAGTCATTACTTGATCGTATTAAAGTAGATAAACCTAATACAACAGCTTATTTAAAGGAGATTAAAAGACAATATCCTTTAGTCTTTGAAATGGCAATACATTCCAGTAATGTCATTTCTAAAGCTACAGGTAAACCTTTAGTAGAAGATGAAATCTCTTATCTCGCTTTACATTTTGGAACAGCCTATGAAAGACATATCAATACACAGAAATACCGTGTAGTCATGATTATTCCCCATAATCAGATGCTGGCGAAAGCATGTATGGATAAGATTGAAACACGTTTTAGAGAACGTATGGAAATTATTAAGGTATTCCCATTCTTTGAAAATAATATGATTTCATCACTTCATCCTGACTTGATTTTGACTGTTGTACCTTTACAGCATGAATTGTCTATTAAGACAGTATCAATTAGTTTATTTGTGAACTATGAGGATGAAAGTCAGATCTTCCAGGCACTCAATCAATTAGATAGAGAAAAATATCATGATCAGTTCTGTCATATTGTAAAGAAGCTTATTGGGCAGGAAACATTCTTTATAAAAAAAGACATCGCATCTAAGGAAGATGCTATTAACTATTTATGTGATAATCTGATTCAGTTAGGCTATGCCACACAAGAATATAAAGAAGATGTTTTTAAAAGAGAAGAGATGGCAGGAACAGCCTTTGTGCAGGGCTTTGCGGTACCTCATGCCATTACAGTACAACCATTACGTTCTACAATATCCGTCATGGTCTTAAAGAATCCCGTTAAGTGGGGTAAGTATGAAGTGCGTCTTATTCTCTTATTATCTATCAGTGAACAGGATAATCAGATGCTGCATACATTCTTTGATTGGTTATCCAATGTACTCATAGACTATAACCAGCTGATGCAGTTTATCGAAGCAGACAATTATCAACAATTTATGAAGCTAATGACAGCGTGAGGTAACATATGAAAAAACAACAACAGACTATTGCATCATTACCAAGACGTTTTGGTGCATACTTATTAGATTGGTATATTGGTGCTCTTTTTACATCATTTCCTATCGCAATTGTGTCACAGAAGATTTATGGCACAATGAAGAACCAGAATCTACTAAAGTACCCTCATCAGTTAGGACTGATTTGTGGGTTACTCGCATTACTAGGCGCAATTATTTATTATGTCATTATTCCTTTAGTGATTAATAAGGGACAGACAATCGGTAAAAGAATATGTCATATTAAGATTGTAAAGAGTGATGGCAAAGATGTAGGCCTTAAAGAACTGATAATTAGAGAAGTATTAGGAGCCATTATTATTGAAGGAGTTCTATATTCTGCAAGTACAATATTACATCAGGTATTACAGATCAGTTTAGGTATTAGTTTAGTTAAGCCGATGATGTATGTTGGCTTTGCGATTACAATCGTGAGTGCCATTTTATGTTTAGTGAATAAGAAAGAACATTTAGCATTACATGATTATCTAGCACGTACTAAAGTAGTGAATTTTTCCTAAATAGAGGAAATCGCATTCACCACCTGAAAATAAATATAAGTTTATACTATGAATTGTGAGATGGAGGAAATCACATGGAAGATTTAGAATTATTAAGTTTTAACATTATTTCTGCCGTGGGTACTGCAAAGTCACGTTATGTACAGGCAATGTATCTTGCTGAGAAGGGTGATTTTGATGAAGCTCGCGCAAAAATCAAAGAAGGAGAAGAAAGCTTTGTGAAAGGTCACGAAGCACATGCATCACTTATTCAGAAGGAAGCATGTGGTGAAAAGACAGTTCCAACAATTCTTCTTATGCATGCGGAAGATCAGCTTATGAATGCTGAAACAACAAAAATCATGGCTGAAGAGATTATCAAACTATCTCAAAGAATTAAAAAATTAGAAGGAGGAGAATAGGATGAAAAAGGTTTATTTATTCTGTAGTGCAGGTATGTCTACTAGTATTCTTGCAAGTAAGATGCAGGAAGTTGCAAATAGCCATAACCTACCAATCAAGGTCGCTGCTTTTTCTCATAACAAATTAGGAGAAATCGTTAAATCTGATTGTCCTGATTGTATTTTACTTGGTCCACAGGTTGAATATCTTTATGACGAAACAGTAGCTAACTTCGGGCACCTAAACATACCTATTTCTGTGATCGACCAGGATGATTACGGTATGATGAACGGTGAAAGAGTACTAAAAAAAGCAATTCTATTAATTAAGAAAAACAATAAATAATAATTAAAGGGAGTACTTAAAGTATGATGAAACAACTTGAAAAGTATTTAATGCCTTTAGCGGAAAAAATTGGGCGTAATAAATACTTAATGTCAATTCGTGATGGTTTCTTAGTATCAACACCATTACTTATTGCAGGATCAATTTTCTTATTAATCGCAAACTTTCCAATTGCAGCTTGGACAAAATTTTTAGAATCAACAATTATCAATCAGAAAACAGGTGAGTCACTTGCTGCATTCTTATCAAAGCCATCTGATGCAACATTCACTATCATGGCAGTATTTGCGGTAATGGGTATCGCTTATTCATTTGCTGGTCAGATGAAGACAAACAAGATCTTCGGTGCTGCCTGTGCACTTATGTCATGGTTCTTAATCATGCCATACTCAATCACTGGTAATGTTGCTGTAGGATCTAAAACTATTGAAGCAACTCTTTCTGGTATCCCATTAGGATGGGTTGGTGCTAAGGGTATCTTCGTAGGTATCATTACTGCATTCTTAAGCGTACATATTTATGCTTGGGTAGAAGGTAAAGGCTGGACAATCAAGATGCCAGCTGGTGTTCCACCAACAGTTGTAGAATCTTTCTCAGCATTGATTCCAGCAACATTTGTAATGACTTTCTTCTTCCTAGTAAACTTAATGTTTGGTTTCTTAGGAACAAACGTATTCCAGATTATCTTTGAATTCTTACAGACACCATTACTTAACCTTGGTGATACATTAGGGGCAATGGTTGTTGCTTATATCTTCTTACACTTATTCTGGTTCTTTGGTATCAACGGTGGATCTGTAGTAGGTGCTGTATTTAACCCAATTCTTCAGACTCTATCAGCAGAAAACATTCTTTTCTTCACTAAAGGACAGGGCACAGGACATATCATCTGTCAGCAGTTCCAGGACTTATTCGCTACATTTGGTGGATGTGGTTCTACATTATCATTATTAATCGCAATGTTATTATTCTGTAAATCTAAACGTATTACAGACTTAGGTAAACTTGCTTTAGTTCCAGGTATCTTTGGTATCAACGAACCAATCGTATTCGGTTTACCAATCGTATTAAATCCAACTATGCTTATTCCATTCATGTTAGTACCAACAGTAAACATCATTATCTCATACTTCTGTATGGCTCTTAAGATTGTTCCAATCTGTTCAGGTATCAACATCCCTTGGACTATGCCACCAATTATCTCAGGTTTCTTAGCAACTAACTGGGTAGGTGCACTGCTTCAGGCTGCCCTTATCGTTATTGGTGTTATTATCTATATGCCATTCATCAAGGTACTTGATAAGCAGTACTTAAATGAAGAAGCTCAGGCTCAGGCTGCTAAAGAAGAAGACGACATTGATTTAGACGACTTATCTTTTGACGATCTATAAGAAGGAGAGATGAAACATGAAAATCGTAATGATTTATGACCAGATCCAGTCTGGTAAAGGGATTAAAGATGATCACATGGTACCTTTAGGACTAGTAAAAGAATCATGTGGACCTGCTATTATGATGGAACCATTCTTAAAACAGGTAAATGGACATGTTGTATGCTGTTTATATTGTGGAGATGGATTCTATGAAGCAAATAGTGATGAAGTTAGCCGTAAACTTTGCGCAATGGTAGAAAAAATCAAACCAGATGTTGTTGTATGTGGTCCATGTTTCAACTATCTTGGCTATGGACGCATGGCTGCACGTGTCGCTTACGATATTAACGAAAAAACTCATTCACATGCTATGGCTGCAATGAGTATAGAAAATGAAGAGACAATTAATGAATATAAAGACAAGGTTCATATTATCAAGACACCTAAGAAGGGTGGTACTGGTTTAAATGAATCATTAGAAGGAATCTGTCAGCTTGCCAAGGCAATGTGTGAACAGAAAGATGAAGACATCGTTGCTTCTAAATATTGTTTCTAAATTAACTTGAGGATACGTGAGGACGTATCCTCTTTCAATAAAAGGAGGATATTAATATGTACGGTATTATTGCTACTTGGAGAATGGCTTTAGAAGGTATTACAAAAGCAGATGAAATGTTAAAGAATCATGGAGATGCAGGAGATGCAATTGTTGAAGCTGTTAAGGCTGTAGAAGATTTCCCATATTATAAATCAGTAGGTTATGGCGGATTACCTAACGAAGAAATGATTGTTGAACTAGACGCGGCTTATATGAACGGAAATACTCTTTCAGTAGGATGTGTTGGTGCAATCAAAGACTTTGCCAATCCTGTAGAAATCGCAAGAAAATTATCTCATGAAAAGGTAAATAATTTCTTAGTAGGTGCAGGTGCTGAAAAGTATGCATCTAAGAATGGTTTTGAAAGAAAGAATATGCTTACTGAACGTGCTGAAATTCATTATCATAATAGATTAAAAGAAATGACTCAGGAAATTAAACCTTATTCTGGTCATGATACAGTAGGTATGGTCTGCTTAGATGAAAATGCAAAGATGACTTCTGCAACTTCTACAAGTGGTCTATTTATGAAGCGTTCTGGTAGAGTAGGTGATTCACCCGTATCTGGATCAGGTTTCTATGTTGATAGTGAAGTCGGTGGTGCAAGTGCTACAGGACTTGGTGAAGATGTGATGAAGGGCTGTGTCTCTTATGAAATCGTAAGAATGATGAAAGAAGGTATGCACCCACAGGCTGCATGTGAAAAGGCTGTTAATACATTCTCTAAAGAATTAATCAAACGTCGTGGTGAAGCAGGAGATATGTCTTTAATCGCTATGAATAATAAAGGTGAATGGGGATGTGCCACAAATATTGAAGGTTTCTCATTTGTAGTTGTAACTCCAAAACTTGAACCAACTGTATTTGTAGTAAAGCATGAAGGTGAACATAGTGTCTTTGAAAAAGCAAGTCAGGAATGGCTTGATGATTATATGCGTACAAGAACAGCCCCATTGGTAAGAAAATAATGAATGAAGAAATTCTAAAGGCTGTTGATGAGATTGCAGATGAGATGATTGAAGGCATCAAGCGTATTGTACGTATTGATAGTGTAGAATCTGAGGCTGTGAATGATGCTCCTTTTGGAGAAGGTGTACGCCATGCACTTGATGAAACACTTCAGTTATCTCGTGATCTTGGATTTGAAACAGTGGATGTTGATCATTATATCGGTTATGCACGTTATGGTAAAAGTGATGATTATGTATGTGCCTGTGGTCATTTAGATGTTGTACCAGTAGGTGAAGGCTGGAAACATCCACCATTTAGTGCTTATGAAGAAGACGGTGTGATTTATAGCCGTGGTATTCTAGATAACAAGGGTCCTATTCTTTCATGTCTTTATGCCCTTACTGCTTTAAAGAGACTTGGCATAAAGCCTGAAAGAGAAGTACGTATCATCTTTGGTTGTGATGAAGAATCAGGATTTGAGGATTTAAAATATTATTTAGATCATGAAAAAGCACCTATTGCCGGCTTTACACCAGATTGTAAATATCCTGTTGTTTATGCTGAAAGAGGACGTGCTGTTATCAAAGTGAAAGCTGATCTAGATCATTTGATTACTTTTATGAATAAGTATATCTTAAATACACAAAATAAAGGTGAAAGACTTGGTATTGATTATAAGAATGATGAGTTTGGACAATTAGAAATCCGTAACTATCATTTAACTAAAGAAGACTTCAGCTTTTCTATCAGTTATCCAGCAGGAATTACACTAGAAGAAATACTTACTAAACTTAATAATATAAAAGGTTATGAGTATGAAGTCGTGTCTCATTTCAAGCCTGTTTATTTTGATAAAAAGGCACCAATGGTAGAAATCATGAAAGAGACATATGAATATGTAACGGGTAATGATGGAACTCCTGTTACTACAACAGGTGGTACTTATGCGAAAATGATGCCTCATATTGTCCCATTTGGACCTTCTTTCCCAGGACAGAAAGGTATTGGACATAATCCCAATGAATGGATGACAAGAGAGGATCTCATTACCAATGCAAAGATTTATGCTTTAACACTTTATCAATTATCTAGAAAGGAAACAGAACTATGATTGAAGTATGCTGTGGAAGTTATAAGGATGGCCTACGTGCTTACAAGGGTGGAGCCACACGCATTGAATTAAACAGTGCCCTTTATTTAGGAGGTTTAACACCCTCTGTGGCTTCATTAAAACTCTTAAAAAGAGAAACAACATTGACTATTATTTGTATGGTTAGACCTCGTGGTGCTGGTTTTACTTATGATGAAATAGAATACAAACAGATGTTATTAGAAGCAGAAGACCTATTAGAAAATGGCGCAGATGGTCTCGCTTTTGGTTTCTTAAATAGTGATCATACAATTGACGAAAAGCGTACAAGAGAATTTGTAGAACTTATTCATAAATACCATCGTACGGCTGTATTCCATCGTGCCTTTGACTGCTGTGATGATTTAGATCATGCGATGACTCAATTGGTTGAACTTGGCATTGATCGTGTTTTGACAAGTGGTGGTCAGCCAACTGCGATAGATGGAGCAGATAAGATCAAATCATTACAAGAAAATTATGGTAAGGATATTGAAATTCTTGCAGGAAGTGGTGTGAACTATAATAATGCATTCTCTTTAATGGAACATACAGGTATCTCTCAGGTACATTCTTCTTGTAAGGATTATGAAGAAGATCCTACAACTTCAGGCAAGTCTGTCACTTATAGCTATTATACGGACACACATGCTAATGATTATGAAAGTGTGGACCAGGAAAATGTCGAAAAACTTGTCAGCAGCCTACAAAACAAATAAAAGATATATTATTACTTTCTTTGCAGTGTTCTTTTCGGCACTCCTACAAACATTTGTTCTTCAGACATTTTTGAATCCTTCTAATCTATTATCAAGTGGTTTTACAGGTGTTGCGATTCTAATTAATCGTATCAGTATGCTTTATGGGTATTCTTTATCTATTTCCACACTTGTGATTGTACTCAATCTACCTGTCGCAATTGTATGTTATAAGACAATCGGTAAGAAGTTTGTTTTCTTCTCTTTCTTACAAGTTATCTTCTTCAGTATTTTCACAAGGGTATTATCTTTTGATCCATTATTTGATGATGTGATCTTGAATGTATGTTTTGGTGGATTCCTTTATGGCTTTGCGATTGCGATTGCCTTAAAAGGTAATGCAAGTACAGCTGGTACGGACTTTATCGCTTTATATGTATCTAATAAAATGAACAAGTCAATTTTTGAATATATATTTGTTTTCAATACATTAATGTTATGTGTATTCGGATTTATGTTTGGCTGGGTTCATGCAGGATATTCTATATTATTCCAATTCCTCTCAACTAAAACGATTGATACATTCTATAAGCGATATAAACGTGTGACTTTAGAAATCACTACAATTCATCCTGAAGAATTACGTCAGGCGTATATTGCACAATATCGTCATGGTTTGACTATGCTTCATGGTGAAGGAGGCTATAGCGGTCATCCTCTTACAATGATTCATACTGTCGTGTCAAGCTATGAAGTACAGGATATTGTTGATCTCATGAAGAGTATTGACCCTCATGTCATTATCAATATATTACCAACAGAAAACTTTGTCGGTGGATTCTACCAAAAACCACTCGATTAACAGGCTTTGGCCTGTTTTTTTGCATGAAAAAACCTCTCATATGAGAGGTTAGATGCTTAATTCTTCTATACTACAAGTGTTTTCTTCTTTGAAGTATTCTTCTGTTTCCGCAATGACTTCTTTTCTAAGTCCAATTAAACCGATGAGGTTAGGGATAGCCATACAGCCATTGACGATATCTGCAAGAATAAAGATAAACTGTAATGACATAAATGGACCAATCGCAATAAGAATAATGAAGATGATCTTATAAATCTTGATAGAACGAATACCTGCAAGATAATACATACATCTTTCACCGTAGTAGTTCCATCCAATAATTGTAGTAAACGCAAAGAAAATCAATCCAATATTTACAATATATTCACCAATAAATGGAATAAGAAGTCCTCTATTAAAGGCAAGTGATGTGACTGCAGCTCCTTCTAAACCACTTGTATTCGCACCAGTGATTAAGATTGCAAGACCTGTCATTGTACAAATGACCATTGTATCAATAAAAGTACCAGTCATAGATACAAGTCCCTGTTCTACACATGAATCAGTCTGTGCAGCAGCTGCCGCAATAGGAGCACTTCCTAAACCACTTTCATTAGAGAAGATTCCTCTACTAATACCCATCTTCATCGCAACACCCATACCCGCACCAAAGATTGCTTTGATATCAAAAGCTGAAGCAAGTACTATCTTTAATACATGAGGAATCATTGGAAGATGTGTTAATAGAATAAGTACAACACCACCAATATAAAATACACACATAAATGGAATTACTTTTTCAGCAACTGCCGCAATTCTATGAATACCACCGATTGTGATAAAACCAACAAGAAGAGTAAGAATAATCGCACTGATCCAATAAGGTACATGGAAAGAAAGATGCAATGCATCAGAAATAGATCTTACCTGAGTGAATGTACCAATACCTAAATAAGCAACAGCTACACCAAAGAATGCAAATAGACTTGCGAGAAACTTATTGTGTAAACCTTTTTCAATATAGTACATCGGACCACCGGCAATTTGTCCATTTTCATCCTTTGTACGATACTTGATAGCGAGTACCCCTTCTGCATACTTAGTGGCCATACCAAAGAAAGCTGAAATCCACATCCAGAATAATGCGCCAGGACCACCTGCAGAAATCGCAGTTGCTACCCCTACAATATTACCTGTTCCAATCGTAGAACTTAAGGCAGTACACAATGCCTGGAAACTAGAAACGTCTCCTTCATGATTTTCATTCTTCTTAAAAATCAAAGAGAAAGCTTTCTTTAATCTTACAAACTGAATAAACTTTAAATGAGTAGTAAAATAAATACCTGTTCCAAGTAATAACAGGATAAGGGGCATACCCCATACGAGATTGTTGACTTGAGTCAAAAATTTGGTCATAAAAAAACTCCTTCTAATAAATTAGACGGAATTAATAGTGAAAAGTATAAGTCACTGTCCTTTTACCTGAGAGTGTTACTCCTTCGGTGCTCATTATGAGTCTCTCCAGTGATTCGTCCAATAGCGATCCTTTTACCTGAAATCTTCCATCCTTCGGTGTTCTTACAAAGAATCTCTTTCGCTACTATCATCCGTTCTTTTACAAGAAAACATTATAAACAGAGATTATTATAAATTCAATGTTTTTTTATTTTAAAAGCTTTTGTATAATAAGAAAAAAGGGGAATAAATTTATGAATATTGTATGTTATGGGGATTCTAATACTTATGGATTTAACCCTCTTGATGGGGGACGTTATGAAACATGCTGGGTGGATATAGTAAGAGCGAATTATAAGGATGATTTTGTCGTCAATGCAGGACTCAATGGAAGACTTGCGGAACCTAGACAATTCTTATATGATGTTACTTTGCGTCAATATGCACCTATTGGATTATTAGTTATTATGCTAGGGACAAATAATGTAGACCATTTAGAATCGGTAGAACATATTACAGTAGGTCTTCATGTGATGTTAAGACGTGCTTTGTCTAAAGCCGAACATATATTACTTCTTGCACCACCTTATCTACGTAATGATGAAGAAAGATATCAAAGAAGTAAAGAACTCAATAAGAAGTTAAAAGTACTTGCAGATAGCTTTCATGCAGATTTTATTGATGTAGAAGAAGTAGTAAGTGAACTTGCATTTGATGGTATTCATCTTACAAAAAAGGGACATGAACAGTTAGGAAAAACAATTGTAGACTATATAAAGAAATCCGTATAATGGATTTTTTTGTATACTCAAAAATGCTATACTTTAACACTGGGGGGGATTAAGATATGACAAAGAATATGACAGAAGGACATCCATTAAAACTCATTATGATGTTCGCATTGCCTTTATTATTGGGAAACATATTCCAGCAGACTTATAATATTGTGGATACTGCAATAGTAGGTCAGACACTGGGCGCCAATGCACTTGCGGCAGTAGGCTCTACTACTAGTGTACAATTTTTAGTATTGGGATTTTGTATTGGTATATGCTGTGGTTTTGGTATACCTATTGCCCAGTCATTTGGTGGCAATAACTTATCTAAGATGCGTGATTTTATTTATCATAGCATTGTATTGACTATTATTATTGGTGCTTTGTTAACTGTAGGATGCTGTTTATTATGTATGACAATTATTCATATATTACAGATACCAGCTGAGATTGCATCACGTTCTTATATATATTTATTAATTATATTTATAGGATTACCATGTACATTACTCTATAATCTATGTTCAAGTATATTACGTGCAGTCGGGGATAGCCGTACACCATTCTTATTTCTGGCTTTTTCTGCTTGTCTCAATATTGTGTTAGATTTATTTTGTATTATTATTTTAAAACTTGATGTCGCAGGGGCAGCTCTTGCGACTATTGTGTCACAAGGTATCAGTGGCATCTTATGTCTTATACTCATTAAGAAACGTTTCACAGTATTACATATAGAAAAAGAAAACAAAGTAATAAAGTCATCCATCGTTAAGAATTTACTTGGGATGGGACTTCCAATGGGATTACAGTACTCTATTACTGCGATTGGCTCTATGGTCATGCAGGGAGCCAATAACTCTTTAGGCGCCACTTATATGTCTGCCTTTGCGGCAGCGGCTAAAATCAAACAGCTTGCCATCTGTCCATTTGATGCATTAGCCACAGCAGCTTCAACTTTCGCAAGTCAGAACTATGGTGCAAAGAAATATGATCGTATCAAAAAAGGTGTCATACAAACTGTTGTTGTAGGTATTATCTATGGCGTGATTGTAGGAGTCTTATTGATTCTATTTGGTAGAATTTTCTCAATGTTGTTTATTTCATCAAAATATAGTGCAGTCCTTGATGCATCCGCAAAATATATTACCTATATGGGATATTTCTATTGGGTTCTTTCAATTCTCAATGTATGTCGCCAGACAACTCAGGGGATTGGTTATTCCGGACTTGCAATATTCTCTGGTGTCATTGAAATGATTGCAAGATGTTTTGTATCATTGGTATTTGTACCAATTGCTGGTTATACCGCAATATGCTGTGCTGATCAGACAGCCTGGATTGTTGCAGCACTCTATTGTGTATTCACTTTTAGTTATTGTTTTAAAAAGATTCAAGAAGAATGACGATATTCAAGAGGTGTCATATGATACCTCTTTTTAAACTGTGTATTAAAATAGCTAGGACGACTAAAGCCACACATTTTTGAAATAGATACAATAGAATAATCTTTAGATAATAATTCAGTACTATGCACTAAACGCAGTTCATTCAAATAAACTATAGGAGAAGTATGAAGATATTGAGAAAAAATACTACAGCATCTTGAACGACAAATAGAAACCGCATCTGCCATATCCTGGATGGTGATCTTTTGAGAAAGATGATCTCTCAAATAATGAATCATTTCTAACATCTTATCATAATCGTCTAGTGGTTTACTTTCTGGAAGAATTGTACTAGCTAAATGGACAAGCTCTGATGCAGAAGAGAGAATTAAAAAGGGATTCATTTCTGGAATATTAAGTAAACCATATAACTTAGTGATGAGTGCATGAATTGTATGATCATGAATAACTATATAAGGGGCATGATTATGATTAAAGAATGAATCAAAATAACTTAAAAGTGATTCATGCATACTAAAAGTTTCTCTTTCGATAGAGACAGTCATTAAATGAGCTGTAGAAGAAAGTCTTGCATGAATAATATGAGTATTAATCATAAAGGCTTCGCCTTTATGAATAGTAATTAAATCTCCATTAATTAAATAGGATACTTCTCCATGAAGACAATAAATGAACTCTAAAGAATCGTGATCATGATAAATCATATCATTTTCTGTATTTTCAATATGCTGGGTATGGATAGGAAACATGATAAAACTCCTTATAAACGATAGTGATATTATTATAAGTATAAAATAGATATTAATCAACAAAAATATACGATAATGATATAAAAGAAAGAAAATGCAATGATTATCAAGTGAAGTTGATGTACTCAATGAATGTAAACGGTGACATTTCATAAAAATAGACTTCTAAATATACAATAATGATATAAAAAGATAATAAGAATGGATTATAGTTCTGCAAAATATACGATGATGATATGTTTGTGTAGAATGTTAAGAATATGTTATAATTTTGTTCGAGGAGCTGATAGGATGAAAGAAGAATTATTTGATGATTTAATATTAGAAAGAGGTTATGAATATGCCCAGGAAGGGGCAGTGGATCATGTACGTAAAGTAGGAGAAGTAATCTATGCCACTGTTCATGGGACAGAGGATTATCATGTAAAAATAGATGATAATGATATGTTCTGTGATTGTCCATATGCTAAAGAGGGAGCACATTGTAAGCATATGGCTGCTGTTTTGTATTATTTAGACAGTCATCCTGTTTATGATGAACATACAATTATTGATGCATTAAGTGAGAAGCAGGCTAAACAACTATTAAAGAAAATATTAAAAGATCATCCAGAATATCTAGATCAACTACCGCAGGTAGAAAAGAAAGTAGAAATCAAAGAAAGTGTGGAAGAGGCTTTTAGAAATCATCCTAATGTTAAATCAGCTCGTAGTTATATTGTAAAATGTATGAATGATTATATGGATATATATATATATACTTATTCATACATTTAAAAATTATTTGGAAGATAAGGTCGTATCTAAATCTTTGATTGATTACTATAGTACACTTGATATTAAAGAAGCTATTTCATTTGTGAAATCATTGAAGACAGATAAGCCTTCTATTAAAAAGATGTATCAATCTTATTTGAAGGATTTATACTTAAAAGATAATGATAGAGAATCTTATTTAGATATTTTATGGACACTAGTAAGAGAAGATGGACAGATAGATTTCTATCGTGAATTAAAAAGACAATATACAAAAGAGGAATGGATTCCATTAAGAGACGATCTTCTTAATAATCTTCCACCTCGTGCAAGACTTGATAAGATTTACTTAGAAGAAGGTATGTATGATCAGTTATTGAATCTTGTCATTCAAACACCTGGCTTGTATATTCTAGAAGAGTATTATCATGATTTATTGAATTATCCTGAACAACTATTAAATAAGTATCTAGAAGAACTTAAGCCTCTTGTAGGTAAACAGGATATCACTCATTATCTCGAAGAAATAGAAGAAATTCCGGGAGGAGTGCAGTTTATTTCTTTAAATCAATTGAGAAAATAAGGCGTTTTAAGCGTATAAAAAGAGTAGGGAGATATAATCTCTCTACTCTCTTAGTTTTTCTAATCCCATGATAAAGAAACTGATGATTAATAATAAGCTTGATACCCAGATAACATGAATAGACTTTCCTTGGGAAAATAAACCACCAAATCCTGCACCAAGTCCAAAAAAGAAAATAATTCCATAATAATAGAATGCACGTCTAAGTGATGCTTTATTATGTGTTTCTGTATAATCAGCTAAAGCACTTGTGCCATTACGAATATTTCCAATACACATTGTAGAAGCATAAGAATAACCACTTACTTTTCTAAATGTTTGTACTTGTAGTGCACAAGAGAATGAGACAAGAATAGTCGCAAGACTATCTAAGTGATGGGGAATGAGTCCGACAAAGAATAGAATCACTATTTCTAATACAAGTATTCCCTGTCTCCAATGCATCTTTTGTGCATATTTAAAGCGAGCATGCACAATGTCCGCAATAAATATTCCTAATGCAAAGGCGATTAAAGGTAACAAATACTTTAAGGCAATCATCCATTCTCCACTCATGATATGATTACTTAATAATACGACGTTCCCTGTCTGGGCATTAGAATAAACACCACCACGTGCAAAATAAGTATAAGCATCCTGAAAGCCACCAGACATGGCAAGGAAGATACTATTTATAAAAGCTTCAGACATCTGTCTTTCACGTAAAAACCATTGAATAAGTTTGTCTTTCATAACATACTCCGTTGTAAATTTAAATCAAATGCATTATACTGAATGAACAGAAATATGTAAAAAGTATTTTTGATATACTGATGATATGATTATTATATGGGAGGAAACTTATGGCAAACTATGATTATTACAGGATATTTTATTATGTAGCACAATACCAGAGCTTCACAAAGGCAGCAGAGATGTTAAGAAACAACCAGCCTAATATCACCCGTTATATCAATAACTTAGAAAGTGAACTAGGCTGTAAACTTTTTATTCGTTCTAATAGAGGTGTTAAATTAACACCTGAGGGAGAAAACTTATTTGAACATGTTGCCATTGCTCAGGAACATTTAAGACTAGGAGAAAGTGAATTACAGAAAGAAAAAGAATTAAATAGTGGTTTAATTACTTTAGGTGTCAGTGAGAATGCATTACGTATATTCCTTCTAGACCATCTAGAACGTTTCCACGAACAATATCCACATGTACGCCTGCGTATCACTAACCATACTACACCAGAAGCATTAGAATCATTAAGAAATGATTTATGTGACTTCTCTGTTGTGACAACACCAATAGACTTACCACATTTATTACAGGTCTTAGTACTTGATCATTTTGAAGATATTCTCATTTGTGGGAAGAAGTATAAGGAACTCTCATTAAAACGTCATTCTTTAGATGAATTCAAGGATACACCTTTTGTTTCGCTTACAAGTCAGACAGGGACAAGAAACTTCTATAATCAATATTTCTTAGATAATGGTGTTTCTTTCCATCCTGATATTGAAGTCTCTACAACTGATCAGATTATCCCTCTTATTGTTCATAATTTAGGTATAGCATTCTATCCTAGAAAACTAGCTCAGCCATACTTAGATAAAGGAGAAGTCTATGAAATCCCGTTGTTTCAATCATTACCACATCGTAAGGTCTGCTTAGTGAAGGATCCTAATAAATCACAAAGCATTGCTTCTAGTAAACTGATTGAATCACTTACACATCGTTAAGGAGGAACCATGCCACTAGTTATATTTATGATAGGTACTTGTTTTGGCAGTTTTATATCTTGTATGTCACATCGTTATATGACTCACGAATCAATACTTGGAAGAAGTCATTGTGATTATTGTGGACATACATTACATGTATTAGATTTAATTCCAGTCTTATCTTATATATTACTTAAAGGACAATGTCGTTATTGTCATCATAAACTCAATAAGAGTCTGCTTGTTCATGAACTAATAGCAGGCTTTTTATTTGTCTTATTTTATATTCATGATGGAGTAAGTATTCTTTATTTATCTCATATCGCATCTCTTACATGCTTTTATATTATTTCTATAATAGACTTACATCTCTATGAAATACCTGATGTATATCTTCTTATTAGCTTGTTAACTAGCTTTAAGATGATATATATCAAAGAATCTCTCGTTCTCCTATTATTTCTTATACTATTTGTTTATCTATTTTATAAAATAAGTGGAAAAGAAGGACTTGGAGGGGGGAGATATTAAGATGTTAGGTGTCTGTAGTCTTTCTTTAGGTATATATCAAACATTAAGTATCTTATCCATTGCCTGTTTCTTAGGAATCATCTTCTCTTTTATAAAACAAAAGAAGATGATTCCTTTTGGTCCTTTTATTGCGATAGGATGGTTAACCATATCTTTGTTTGACAGTTTCTTCATCCTGTAATACTATTTTTGTCATAGGAGGTGTTCTTATGGCGTCACTTTTTGAAGAAACATTTAATGAACCTCTTCCATCAAGACTAAGACCTGATAATTTAGATGAATTTGTTGGGCAGACTCATCTTGTAGGAAAAGGGAAAATACTTAGAAGACTCATAGAAACAGATTCTATTTCTTCAATGATCTTCTGGGGACCACCAGGAGTTGGTAAAACAACACTCGCAAGAATAATTGCTTCACATACACATTCTTCTTTTATTGATTTCTCTGCTGTGACAAGTGGTATTAAAGAAATAAGAGAAGTGATGAAACAGGCAGAAAATAATCGTGTCTTTGGTGAAAAGACAATTTTATTTGTGGATGAAATACATCGTTTCAATAAATCCCAGCAAGATGCTTTTTTGCCTTTTGTAGAAAAAGGAAGCATTATACTTATAGGTGCCACAACGGAAAATCCATCATTTGAAATCAATGGAGCCCTTTTATCACGTTGTAAAGTATTTGTCCTCAATGCACTTGAAGAAGAGGATATTGTTTCATTACTCAAACATGCCATTTCTAGTCCAAAGGGATTTGGAAATTTAAATATTGATATATCTGATGATTGTTTACACCTTATTGCATCTTTTAGTAATGGTGATGCAAGAAATGCGTTATCTACTTTAGAAATGGTTATTAATAATAGTGATGAGAAAGACGGAATCATACATGTTTCTAAGACCATCATTGAACAATGTACACAAAAGAAATCTCTTTTATATGATAAGAAGGGTGAGGAACATTATAATCTCATTAGTGCCTTACATAAATCTATGCGTAATTCAGATCCAGATGCAGCTATATATTGGCTTGCTAGAATGTTGGAGGCAGGAGAAGATCCTATTTATGTCGCAAGAAGAGTGATTCGTTTTGCGAGTGAAGATATTGGTTTAGCAGATCCTCGTGCTTTATCTATTGCGAATGATGCTTATACAAGCTGTCATTATATTGGTATGCCTGAATGTTCAGTTATATTAACGCAGGCTGTTGTTTATATGTCCATGGCACCTAAATCCAACTCTTTATATGTTGCCTATGAAACAGCTAAAAAAGATGCCTTAAAAGAATTATCTGAACCTGTGCCATTAGTTATTCGTAATGCACCTACAAAGCTTATGAAGGAACTACATTATGGGGAAGGCTATCAATATGCTCATGATACAAAAGAGAAGATTACAAATATGCAATGTCTACCCGATTCATTAAAAGACAGGGAATACTATCTTCCAGGTACTCAAGGTGCAGAGAAACAATATAAGAATAGATTAGATGAAATCAAGAAATGGAGAAAAGAAAATCAATGAGTTATTGCATAAAATGTGGTCATGAATTAATAGAAAAAGAAAATGGAATAGATGGTATGGTACCTTATTGTCCAAACTGTCAGGAATTTAGATTCCCAATGTTTAATAGTGCAGTCAGTGCCTTGGTACTTAATCCCAAAAAAGATAAAATCCTTCTCATTCAACAGTATGGACGTAAGGATAATATCTTAATAGCTGGATATGTCACAAAAGGAGAAAATGCGAAGCAGGCTCTTTTTAGAGAAGTCAAAGAAGAAACAGGTCTTACTATTTCTTCTTATGAATTCAACGACAATGAATACTATGCACGCACTAATACATATATTAACAACTATATCGTTGTCGTAGAAGATGAATCATTCCACTGCAATGAAGAAATAGATTATGCAAAATGGTATGATCTAAAAGATGCAATAAATATCATTAAGCCTGATTCTTTAGCTCAGGAATTACTGAGAAGATATCTCTATAAGAGAGAACACAATCTTGTTTTCACAAGATAAAAGACGACTATTTGAAGTAGTCGTCTAGTAAGTCATTTTTAATTGTGAATGTAGGGTTTCCCATATAACCAGGTGCTACTTCAAATTGATCAAAGCAAATGACAAGTTCACCTTGTTTATTAATATAGTAGCTTTGATTCTTCGAAATACCTTTAAAACGAGGATTATCATTCTTTTGACACCAATATACTTTATTGGTGTCTTTTTTCATTTCTGCTTTCATTTGTTTAAGTATCTCTTTAGAAATTACTTCTTTATAGTCACTATTCTTAAAATAAGCAGAAAGAGGGATACTCTTTCCTGTGGATTTGTTGATTGTATAATAAACGTTCTTTGTGTAACTATCTGCATGTGCTTTATTTAGCTCTAATTTAAGAGTAAATAACTGGTCTGTATTATAGACAATCTCATGATTAATAGAATAATAACTTCCGTTTTTTTCCTCTTTTGAAATAAAATTCTTAATAGTAGATGCCATCTTTTGATTTACTACATCAAGCGCTTCCTGTTTATTATTATCTGCAGTTGTAATCCATGGGACATGGGACTTATTGACATCTACAGTAAATAGGTTGGACAGAGTGAGTCTATTTGGTGTATTGGTATCTTTATTGAGTTGATGATTGATCAGTATAAGTATAGCTACAAGGACAATAAAAGAAAGTCCTATCTTTTTCCAAAATGTTAGTTTATGCATAGTATCACCTAACTCACATTATACACAAAAAAACTGTTCATGACGAACAGTTTTACTCACCAAATGAGATTCCCACAAGCTTTGCGCTTTGTACGATTTCTCCTTCAGTATCTACATATTTTAATTTTCCTGCAGTAGCTTCTAATGGAATATGTGTAACATGATTTCCTTGTAATACAACATATTCACCATAATGTTTCTTAATGATGAGTCTTGCACCTTCTACACCAAAACGTGTAGAGATTTCACGATCATAACTATTAGGATTACCACCACGCTGTGCATGACCAATACATGATACACGAATCTCAGCATCAATTTCCTGACTTAATTCATCAGCTACTTCATAAGCTACAGAACGACCATTTCTTGCAAGTACTTTTGCTTTATAGTCTTTTCGCTTCATTAAGGCATCGGCTTCAGAAATAGCCCCTTCTGCACAGGCAATAATCGCATAATTCTTTTCATTCTTTAATGTTTCTTTAACCTTTTTCGCAACAACTTTAATATCATATGGAATCTCAGGTAAGAGGATGACATCAGCGCCTGCTGCAATACCGGCAGATAAACAGATATGTCCTACCTTATGACCCATAACTTCAATCACAAAGACACGGCTATGACTTGCGGCTGTTGTCTTGATTTCATCTAAGTAACGTGTCGCAATGGCTGTGGCAGAAGAATAACCAAATGTATAATCTGTACCCCAGGCATCGTTATCAATAGTCTTAGGTAATGCAATTACATTTAGTCCTTCCTGTGATAACATATTAGCACTTTTAATAGAACCATTACCACCTAGTACAACTAAGCAGTCCAATTCAAGTTTCTTATAAGTATTTTTCATTGCTTTGACTTTATCAAAACCATTTTCAATAATACGCATACGTTTGAAAGGACATCTTGAATTTCCAAGAATTGAACCACCTACGTTTAGAATATCATAAAAATCTTTAGGCTTCATTTTTTTGTATTTTTCATACATCAATCCTTTATAACCATCGATGAAGCCAATGATTTCAACATCTTTCACATTTCTATAAAGAGTTAAAGCCAACCCACGCATAGTAGCATTAAGGGCTTGACAGTCTCCTCCGCTTGTTAAAATACCAACGCGCATATTATACCTCCCTTATACTTTTTTCTTAAAGAAGTATTCCTGACTATTGATCTTCTCTTGTTTATTCTTTACACGTTTATATGTACCATCATTTAATAAACGTGATGCTTTCACATTATCATGAAGCATAATATCAAACATATTAAGAATAGTCTTCTTAATACGAGGATCATGAATTGGTGCACCCACTTCTACACGTCTTTCTAAGTTACGTGTCATTAAGTCTGCAGAAGAAATATAAACTTCAGGATCCTTATCACCAAAGATATAAATACGAGAATGTTCCAAATAACGTCCAACAATAGATATAACTTGAATATTTTCTGTATAACCCTTTATACCAGGAATAATACAACAGATACCTCTAACGATTAATTGAATCTTAACACCAGCCTGACTTGCTTCTACAAGCTTTTCAATCATTTTCTTACTTGTCACTGCATTACATTTAAATCCTACATAAGCAGGTTTACCAGCCTTTGCAAGTTTAATTTGTTCATCAATCTTTTCAAAGATTTTTGAAATCATACAATGTGGTGCAACTAATAATATATTCGCATTATGATCTGTTTCACCTAAACATAAATGAGTAAAGAGTTCATTGGCTTCTTCACCAAAAGCATGTTCTGAAGTCATTAAACAGAAATCTGTATAAAGTTTAGAAGTCTTTTCGTTATAGTTGCCAGTACCAATCTGAGTCAAATACTTGATACCTTCATCAGTACGATAAGTGACAAGACATAATTTAGAGTGTACCTTTAATTCACTTAAACCATAAATAACATGACATCCAGCACTCTCTAACTGTTTAGACCAGGCAATATTGTTTTCTTCATCAAAACGTGCACGAAGTTCTACTAGAACTGTCACATCCTTACCATTTTCTGCAGCACGAATCAAACTCTTAACAACCTTAGAATTCTTAGCCACACGATAAAGAGTCATCTTAATACTGATTACTTGTGGATCACGACTTGTTTCATCTAAGAATCTTAAGAATGGTGCCATAGATTCAAATGGATAAGAAAGTAATATATCATGCTTTAATACCTGTTTAATCATTGGTACAGTATTTTCTACAAGAGGTGAATTACGTGCTTCAAGTCTCTTATAGAATAATTCTGGATGTCTTGACTTCAAATAATCCTGTAAAGTGAATACAAATGAGAACTCTAATGGACTCTCAACTTCAAAGACCTGACCACTAGAAAGATCTAAGAAATGTTTCAACATATCTACTTCAATCTCTTCTAGACCTGGAGACATCTCCATTCTTAAAGGTGCAAGCTTTCTTCTTTGTTTAATAAGAGTTTCCATCATTTCACGATAATCTTCATGTTCCTGTAAAGAATAATCATCCTCTTCAATATCAGCACTTCTTATAATACGAATTATAGAAGCATTCTTTACTGTTTGTCCATGAAAAATCATAGGAAGATTTTTTTTCACAATTTCTTCTGCCAAAATAAATTTACCAGGCTTACTAGGCAAAGCAATTAATCTTTCATCAAAAGCGGCAGAGCATGAAACAATACCCATCTTTCTTTTACCCTTTTTACTTTCTAATTGTGTCACAATGTAGAGTTCACCATTATTAAGGAAAGGAAATGGCTGTCTTTTAGAAACAACTTGTGGTGATACAAGTGGAAGCATTTCCTGGGTGAAATAATGTTCGAGAAATTTTTTATCTTCTTTATCTTTAATATCATCATAACCTACAATCTCTACACCATATTCTTTCATCTTTTCAAGATTTGATGCATAGATCTTATCTCTCTTCTTATATAAATATTTCACCTTTCTTTCACAGGCTTTAATCTGTTCAGATGATGTCATATTTGTCTTATTTTCTTTTAAAGCAGGATAAAACAAAGCCTGATCAAATAAGAATCCCATACGTACTCTAAAGAATTCATCTAGGTTCGTTTGGAAAATTGAAATAAAAGTCAGACGCTCACCTAACGGCACGTTTTCATCTTTGGCCTGCATAAGAACACGGTCATTAAACTTTAACCAAGATAATTCTCGGTTATCTTTATATATATTCATAATTAATCCTCCCGTCTATATACTCATTATAGCGTTAATTCTAGCATTATACTAATAATAGTGGGATTTAGTTCAAATAAAATTTCTGTAAAGATAGTGTAAAATTTGTTCATTTCATATATTTTGTAAGAATATAAAGCAATTTTTGGACATTTTCCTAAAAATGCCTAAATGAACATTGGTCAGTTTTATTGACTTTTATCAGTAACATTCTAAAATGAGGATTAGTGAAAGAGAGAGGATGTTGATTATGAATACATTAGATAAAGTATCACATGCAGCTGAAAGAAAAGCAATGGAGGTTGCAATTGATCATATTGTGAAGGGGTTGGATAAAGACCGTACAGGAGAATATTTGAAGCTCATTGACTTGGCTGAAAAGTTCTATGGTAAAGGGCTTAGTAAAGAAAGCTATGATGCTGCGAGAAAGGCTGTACAGGATCCAAACAACAAATGGGTGAATTACATTAATAGTGTGATTGATGATGCAAATCCAGAATTCATCAAGAAGACAGCTTTGAATCTTGGCTATGAAGCATTCTTTAGAGGTACAAAAACAATCCGTGAAAACAGAAAGAAATACAACTGTAATATTCCTTGGTTGATTCTTTTTGATCCAACAAGTGCCTGCAATATGCATTGTGAAGGATGCTGGAGCGGTACTTATGGACATAAGAGTAACTTATCTTTTGAAGATATGGATAAGATTGTCACACAAGGTAAAGAATTAGGTGTCTATCTTTACTTATTAACTGGTGGTGAACCACTTGTAAAGAAGAAAGAAATCATTAAATTAGCTGAAAAGCATAATGATGTAGAATTCGCAATCTTCTCTAATTCTACTCTTATTGATGATGCGTTCTGTAAAGAACTTGTTAGACTTGGTAATATTACATTCTTATTATCAATTGAAGGTACTCCAGAAACAAATGATGCAAGACGTGGTGCAGGTCATTTTGAAGCCGTTATGAAGGCTATGGATCTCTTAAAGAAATATGGTATTGTCTTTGGTACATCTATCTGCTATACAAAATATAATGTAGAAGCAGTCACAAGTGATAAATTCTTTAAGATGATTACTGATAAAGGGGCTCGTTTTGGTTTCTACTTCCACTATATGCCAGTAGGAAACAACGCAGTTACTGACTTACTTCCTACAATGGAACAAAGAAAATATATGATTGATCGTATTAGATATATCCGTTCAGATAAATGTGATATTAACTTCTATCCAATGGATTTCCAAAATGATGGTGAATATGTTGGTGGATGTATTGCCGGTGGTAGAAACTACTTCCATATCAACTCTAATGGTGATGCTGAACCATGTGTATTTATTCATTATTCAAATACTAATATTCATGAAAACTCAATTCTTGAAATGTTGCAATCACCTTTATTCATGGCTTATCATGAAGGACAGCCATTTAATGAAAACCATTTAAGACCTTGTCCAATGTTAGAAAACCCATCATTATTAAGAGAAATGGTGAAACGTACAGGTGCGCATGATACAAATATGGAATCTCCTGAAACAGCAGACCACTTATGTGATAAGTGTGAAGACTATGCAAAAGAATGGGCGCCTATTGCAGAAAAATATTGGATGGATCATAAGCATCCACATCCTAAGTATGAAAACTATGCACCTAAGAGAATGGAAGAATTAGGCTTACATAACGAAGAATAACTATGGGGCAGTAGAAATACTGCCTTTTAGTATGCAATAAAGTTATAATGCCCTCCAATATTGGTATTTTACTTTTATTTCTTTGTTATTTAGAATGGTGTCATGGAGGTAAATTATGACATTCACAAACAAGGATTTAAAAAACATGATCATCCCATTGTTCTTTGAACAATTATTAGTTATGTTAGTAGGTATTGTTGATACTTTTATTGTAAGCTTTGTGGGAGAAAGTGCGGTATCAGGGGTTTCACTTGTAAACTCATTTAATACAATCTTTATCTATTTGTTTACAGCTCTTGCATCGGGTGGGGCAGTTGTGATCAGCCAATATATTGGACGTAAAGAACAAGAAGCCACTAACCGTGCTTCAGGACAGTTATTGATGTTTTCTATTGTCTTCTCATTTATATTGATGATACTTGTCTTGATTTTCAATGAATCACTTTTAAGACTCTTATTTGGTCGTGTAGAGAATTCTGTCATGCAGGCTTGTATCACTTATTTAAGGATATCAGCTTATTCTTATCCAGCTCTCGCTATTTATAATGCAGGTGCTGCATTATATCGCTCTATGGCTAAAACATCTACAACTATGTATATTTCTATTGCATCTAATATTATTAACTGTATTGGAAACTGCATCGGTGTCTTTGTTTTACATGCTGGTGTCGCAGGTGTTGCTTATCCTTCACTGATTGCTAGAGTTTTTTCTGCAGTAGTGATCACATTCTTATGCTTCAATAAGACACTGACTACTTATTATGAAAAGAAGCATATACTTGTATTTGATGCTAAGATGTTGAAAAGAGTATTGAATATTGCGGTTCCTAATGGAATTGAACAAGGAATCTTTCAGTTAGTTAAAGTAGCCTTGAGTTCAGTTGTTGCTTTATTTGGAACTTATCAGATTGCAGCCAATGGTGTGGCCCAAAGTATCTGGTCACTTGCAGCCCTAGTGGGTGTTGCAATGGGACCCGTCTTTATTACAGTCATAGGACAGTGCATGGGAGCAAAGGATATAGATAATGCACATTATTACTTTAAGAAGCTGATGAAGATCACAGTTATCTTCTCTATTATATGGAATGTATTCATTCTTCTCATTACTCCACTATTCCTACAATATTATCAATTATCATCAGAAACTAAGCATCTAGTCTTTGTTTTGGTTATTATTCATAATATTTTTAATACGATTGCGTTCCCATTCTCTGGACCACTCTCTAATGGATTACGTGCTACTGGGGATGTTAAATATACAATGATTGTATCAATCTCGAGTACAGTCGTCGCAAGAGGAATACTTTCTATTATATTTGGTATCACATTCAATCTAGGTGTGATTGGTATTGCCTTAGCAATGTGTGCTGACTGGTCAATGCGTGCTATTATATTCCATTTACGTTATAAATCAGATAAGTGGACACAATTTAGTGTTATTTAGGAGGACTTTATGAAAGATTTAATTGTTGTATTCAGTTATTCTCATGGTAATACAATACATATAGCAAAAATGATTCAAAAGAAAACTGGGGCTGATCTAAAGGTAATAGAAACAATTCAACCTTATAGTGATGATTATGATGAAGTGGTAGATTTAGGCCTTAAAGAAGTAAAGAAAGGCTATGAACCACCTATTAAAGAAATCTCTATTGAAGGCTATGATCGTATTTTTCTAGGAACACCTACATGGTGGTATACAATGGCTCCGGCGATGAAGACATTTATTCATATGCACGATTTTAAAGGGAAAACTGTTATTCCTTTCATGACTCATGGAGGATGGCCAGGAAAAGTTATTAAGGATATGAAAAAAGAATTAAAGGATTCTATTATTCCTACATCAATAGAAGTTCAATTTGATTCCAATGGAGGAGATACTCTTATTACTTCTCTTGATACAATTGAAGAATGGATCAAACAACTATAAAGAGACACTTTGTCTCTTTTTTGTGTATAATAAACTAGAGGTGGTTATACATGCAGAAAATAATGATTGTAGAAGATGATGAAATTATTGCTTCTTCTATAAAAAAACATCTAGAAAAGTGGAATTATGATGTGTTTGTAGTCAATGATTTTGAAAATGTCTTAGAAGACTTTAGAAACTATGAACCATTACTTATATTATTAGATATCTCACTGCCTTACTATAATGGTTATTACTGGTGTCAGGAAATAAGAAAAGAATCAGAAGTGCCTATTATCTTTATTTCTTCTACAAGTGAGAATATGAATATCGTTATGGCAATGAATATGGGGGCAGATGATTTTATTAATAAGCCTTTTGACTTAACAGTACTCACAGCTAAGTTACAGGCAATACTTAGACGTACTTATTCATTTAATAAAACACAGAATGTCTTAAACTATCAATCACTCACTTTAGATTTATTAAAAGGTGTCATTAGCTATCATGAAGACTCTATAGAACTCACTAAAACAGAACTTAAGATCATGCAGATATTATTTGAACATGCCGGACAGATTGTCTCTAGAGATACAATCATGGAAGCTCTCTGGCAAAGTGAAGCTTTTGTAGATGATAATACATTAAGTGTAAATATTAATCGCTTAAGAAAGAAATTAGATGCTTTTTCTTTACCACAGCTTATTCATACAAAGAAAGGGATAGGGTATCAGTTATATTATGAAGACATACATTAAAGATCATTATCGTTTCTATCTTGTCTATTTAGTCATGATCTTCTTATTTGATCTCATTCTCTTATTATGCGATGTTTCTATTTCATTACTTTATTATCCTACCTGTCTATGTCTATTTTTTGTGATTGTTTATTTTGGTTATGACTATTACAAATATAACAACAAGATCAAAGCACTTAAGTATGCCTTGCATCTAAATCATATTTATTTAGAAAATATTCCGACTCCAGAGAATGCTTTAGAAGACTCTTATTATTCTCTTATAGAAAAGATTATCCAGGCTAATATTGTCCTTAATAATCAGAAGGATACAAGCTATCATGAATTATCTGATTATATGACACTCTGGGTTCATCAAATCAAGACACCGATTGCAGGACTAAGATTACTTATCCAATCAGGTGATTTATCTCCGAGACTACTTTCTATGCAGATATTACGTATTGAACAGTATGTGGATATGATGATGTACTATGTCAAGATGGGACATATGAATCAGGATTTAAAAATTGGCCATTATAAAATAGGGGATATAGTAAATGGAGTTGTCAAGAAACAATCCTTATTCTTTATTCATAAGAAGATTTCTCTTCAACTAGAAGAGCTAGACGAAGAAATAGTTACGGATGAGAAGTGGACTTCTTTTATTATTGAACAGGTTTTATCTAATGCCTTGAAGTATACTAAAGAAGGTTCTATTCGCATTTATATGAAGGGATATACATTATATATAGAAGATACAGGAATTGGTATCAAGAAAGAGGACTTGCCTCGTGTCTTTGAAAAAGGCTTTACCGGTACAAATGGACGTATTGATAAGAAGGCGAGTGGATTAGGCTTATATCTTGTTAAGAATATATGTGATACTTTGGGTTATCCTATTCATATAGAATCTATAATCAACCAAGGAACAACTGTTTCCATTTGTTTTGAGAAAAAACCTCTTATCGTAGAGTAACTTACAAAATTGTAAGATTAGAGACTTATTCTGTAAGGTGAATCAATGGCAGATATGTTTCAAAATAATTAAACTATAGTTGTAACGAAGGAGGAAAACATATATGTCATTATTAGAAGTTAAAAACTTAAAAAAAGTCTATACAACACGTTTTTCATCTCAGCAGGTCACTGCTCTGACTAATGTCTCTTTTTCAGTAGAAGAAGGAGAATATGTAGCGATTATGGGTGAATCAGGAAGTGGTAAGACAACACTTTTAAATATCCTAGCATCTCTAGATACACCAACAAGTGGAGAAGTATTACTTAATGGAGAAGATATTACTAAAATCAGTGAAAAGCATATTTCACAGTTTAGAAGAAAGAATCTTGGATTTGTATTTCAGGATTTCAACTTATTAGATACATTCTCTTTACGTGATAATATCTTTTTACCTTTAGTTTTGTCTAAAGAAAACTATGATGTGATGGAAACTAAATTGAATCACTTAGCACCACAGCTAGGTATTGAATCACTACTGGATAAATACCCTTATGAAGTATCAGGAGGACAGAAACAAAGAGCTGCTGTTGCAAGAGCTTTAATTACTCATCCTCAGATTATCTTAGCTGATGAACCAACAGGTGCTTTGGATTCTAAATCTACAGATGATTTATTGAATATCTTTGATCATGTCAATGAAGAAGGACAGACCATTGTGATGGTTACTCATAGTACCAAAGCAGCCAGCTTTGCGAAACGTGTCTTATTTATACGTGATGGACAGGTCTATCATCAGATCTATAAAAGAGATAAGACAAACGAAGAAATGTATCAGGCAATCAGTGATACACTTACACTACTCCAGACAGGAGGTAAGTAATTATGTTTTATTTAAAACTTGCTCTGACAAATATTAAAAAGAATGGAAAAATCTATTTTCCATATCTTATTACAAGTATCTTTACAGTTATGATGTTTTATTGTGTGAAGTTCTTAGGTGGAGATAATGGCCTAAGAAAAGACAGTGAATCAGCAGCCATGATGATGAGTCTTGGCGTGTATGTTGTGATTATATTCTCAGTCATATTCCTATTATATATAAATAGCTTCCTCATGAAGAATCGTAAGAAGGAACTTGGACTCTATAATATATTAGGAATGGAAAAGCGTCATGTGATGTTGATCATCTTTATTGAAACATTGATTGTTTATTTGATTTCTTTAGGGTTTGGTGTATTAACAGGTGTTTTATTTAGTAAGCTGATGATGCTTATTTTAGTGAAGATACTGGCTATTCATACATCGATTGTATTTAGTATTGATATGAATGCGATTTTGATCACAACTCTTCTCTTTAGTGTTATTTTCTTTGTCTCATTTATGATCAATGCAGCTTCTATTCGTTTCTCTAATCCAATCCAGTTATTAAAGGGTGGACAGGTTGGAGAAAAGGAACCAAAGACAAAGTGGTTGATGACTTTAATGGGTGTTATTACACTAGGTGCTGGTTATACAATTGCCTTGTCGATTAAAGATCCAATCACTGCCCTTGTCTTATTCTTTGTGGCAGTTGTACTTGTCATTATTGGAACATATGCACTCTTTACTGCAGGATCTATTGTGATTTTAAAACTATTAAAGAAGAATAAGAAGTATTACTATCAGACAAATCATTTCATCAGTGTGTCTCAGATGATGTATCGTATGAAGCAGAATGCAGTGGGACTTGCAAGTATCTGTATTTTATGTACATGTATTCTTGTCATGATTTCTTCTACATATACTCTTTATAGTGGCGTTTTTGATACTCTGAAAAAAAGTGTTCGTGCTGACTATAGTTATAAAGTAGGGAATATGGAAAAGGTGAATATGGATGAAGAAATCATCAACCTTGAAAAGGACATTAAAACATCTCTTGCTTCTAAAAATATCGGTATTTCTCGAATGGCTTCTTTAAAGTATTGTCAAGTATGGGCTTCTCAAAATGGAACAGTCTTTACTGCGCCAGGAGAAGGTGGTAATAATAAATTACTCACTATCCTAGGTATGACATTAGCTGATTACAATCGTATTTATAATCATCATGTCACTTTAAACGATCATGAAGTACTTTATAATTCTAATTATCATTTTAATCATGATTCAATGATGTTGAATAATCAATTGTATTCATTAAAGATGGTTAAGAATGATCCTTGGTTTGTGAAGGATGATATTTCGAATATAGATTCTGATAGTATCACATTTGTATTCAAGGATGATGCAGCTTTAAAACAGGCACTTACATTTGAACATCATTCTTCCCCTTCTTATTCTTATGAAATATTAGTGGATTATAAAGGTGGTTATTTCAATTCAAAGGCTGAAAAAGTCATGCGTAAAACAACAAAGAATTTCACTTTGAAAGTCAGTGAAAAGAATGATGGTGAAATCAGTTATTCTAATATGACTCGCTATGATAACTACCAGCTATTTAGTCAGATGTATGGTTCATTATTATTCTTAGGAATCTTTCTAGGTGTACTCTTTATGATGGCAGCCGTATTGATTATGTATTATAAGCAGTTATCTGAAGGCTATGAAGATCAGAAAAGATATGAAATACTACAGAACGTAGGATTGAGTAAAAAAGAAGTTAGACAGGCTATATCTTCACAGGTATTGATTTTCTTCTTCCTTCCTCTTGTAGTGGCAGTTATTCATATGTCCGTGGCTTATAAGATGCTCTTAAAGATGTTTAAGGTAATGATTCTTAATGCTCCTCAGACATTTATTGCATGTACTGTTGTCTCAGTGATAGTACTTGCTATTCTTTATACTATTGTTTATTTCTGTACAAGTCGTACATATTATAAAATTGTAAGAAAATAAAAAAAGGCTTTCGAGCCTTTTTTTAGTAGTTTAAGAAGTAATCGTTGATTGCTTTTTTATCTTTTGTGATTGTGAGAGAAAGCATTAATAGAATACGTGCTTTATAAGGGGATAGATTATTAGCTCCTAGACATACATGTTTAGGATCAAAATAATCATCCTGGAAGATAATACTGTTCGTTACACGGCTCGCACGTACAAAGATAATACCCTGATCAGATAATTCTTCAATACGTTGACGCCATTCCTTAGAATAGTTTCCGCTCCCTGTTCCGACAATTACAATACCTTCATTATTTTGTGCAAGGAAATCAAGAATATCAGGAGACGCACCTACATAGTAGTCGGCAATTGCGACATGAGCTAAATCTTTGATTGGTTTACGTGAAAAGATTGAATAAGTTGTATGTCTCTTTAATGGCTGAGAAGAGAAATAGACTTCATCATCCTTCATATAACCAAGATTGGCGAAAGCTCTCTGGTCAAAGGCATCAATCTTATAGTTACTGATCTTCTGGATATCTCTACCGGAGAAAATAGTACTTGAAAATAAGCACATTACACCACGACCCCAAGCTTCACTATGACTTGCAAGCATAATGGCCTGGAATAAGTTAAATGGTCCATCGGCACTTGTTGCAGTTGCAGGACGCATTGCACCTGTTAAAACAACAGGTTTTAATGTATTGACTGTTAAGTTTAAGAAGTAAGATGTTTCTTCCATTGTATCAGTTCCATGAGTAACGACAATTCCATCAATATCCTGCTGATCTGCAAGTTTATTAATATGTTCAGTTAAAATCAACCATCTTTGATCATCAATTTCATTAGAATCAACAGAAAAGAGATTATCTAAAACAATCTCAACACGATCTCTTATATCTGGAATAGAATCCAATACTTCATCTACAGAAATAGTACCTGCTTCATAATTTGTTGTTTTACCTGCAGCGCCACTTCCTGCAATCGTACCACCTGTCGCAATAATCGCAATTTTTTTCTTTTTCATAGTTTATTTACACCTCGTCAATAATTATATTTTAAACAAAACTTGAATGCAATAATCTCTATTCAGGGTGTTCTAGAATATGCTTCAATGTTTTAGAATCTGTTACAGAAACAATCCCATACTCATACTCAACAGCATTTTCTTCTTTCAATTTCTTCATAATACGTGATACAGTCACTCTATTCATATCTAAACATCCTGCAATATCTTCGTGTGTATAAGGAATGGATTTCTTTCCGTTATCTGTTTCAATAAGAAGAAAGTCAGCCACCTTTTGTGTACTATTATAGTTCACTAATCTTTCAATTGTATGTGTCAAATAGTTGCATGTAGAAGTCAGATGCTGAAGCATAAGGATCATGAGATCATTATTTTTCTGTAATATAGGCATCAAATCAGTAATATGACAACGGATGAATTCTACATCAGTAATCGTGGCCATATTCGCTTTACGTACAGAATGGTTTAAAAAAGAACCATCACCAAAAATACGTCCTTTCTTTAATACCTCCAAGGTAATTTGTTTTCCCTGTGAACTGCTTAAATAAGCACGTACACGTCCTTTGATTAAAAGATAGATATCATTTGCATCATCACTCTCATAAAAGATAACTGTCTTTGAAGGCAATACACAACGTTCACCTACTGATTCAAATAAATAAAAATAGTTTTCTGGAATAATGATATTCATATGTCCTCCATTGTAGCCTAGGCTACTGTCTTGTCTCTTTTTTCTATTATAATAGTTGAGGGTGATGAAAATGAAGGAAAAAGTATTATCAATGGTAAAAATCTTGGTTGGTGTCGCTTTGACTGATATAGCACTTGGGATGATTGTATTACCACAATCTTTCGCTGCAGGAGGCGTCACAGGTTTATGTGTTATTTTAAGTAAGATGATTCCATTACCAGTCTCAATTCTTGTATTAATTTGTAATGCGATATTATTTATATTAGGTTATATATTTATTGGTAAAGAATTCATTTTCAAGACATTGATTGTCAGCATTATCTTCCCATTTGGGTTAGATCTATGTCAGAAATATAATTTCTTAGCTGAAATGAGTTCTGATCCTTTAATGAGTGCTATTCTTGCAGGTGTCCTCATTGGGGCAGGGGTAGGACTTGTACTTTTAGGTGATGGTTCTTCTGGTGGTTTTGATATTATTGGTGTGATTTTACAGAAGTATTTCAAAGTCCCTGTTTCTATCGTTATGAATATATGTGATATTACAGTTATTTTGATTCAGGTGGCATCTAATCCCTTTATGAAGAATGTATACGGTATTCTTGCGATTATGATCTGTACTATAACAGTCAATAAAGTATTGGCATATGGTCAATCACAATGTGAAATCATGATTATGAGTCATGAATATGAAAAAATCAGAGAACGTATTTATAAAGAAATTGATGTTGGTCTCACTTTATTAAAAGCGGAAACAGGTTATTTAAGAGAAGATATGCAGGTGATACTTGTGGTCACACAGTATAAAAAGATTGCGACAATTAAGAAAATCTCTGTAGAAATAGATCCTACTTCCTTTGTTTTTGTGAGTGATGTTCATTCAGTCATTGGAAAAGGCTATACATTATCACGTTAAGACCTACGGGTCTTTTTCTTTTTGTGCTACAATAGATGCAGGTGATGAATATGTTAGAAGAATTAATGATGAAGATGATTGAATTTGACTGTGGAGATCCTAAGCGTATCCAGCATTTTATAAAGGTACATAGCTTCTCTAAATTAATTGGTGAAAAAGAAGGATTAGATGCACATACACTCTTTGTATTAGAAGCAGCCAGTATTTTACATGATATTGGAATACGTGTATCAGAAGAGAAATATGGCTTTCAAAATGGAAAACTGCAGGAACAGGAAGGTCCTGCACCAGCAAGAGAAATATGTGCTTCTTTAGGATTTAAAGAAGATGATATAGAAAGAATATGTTTCTTGATTGCCCATCATCATACATATACTGATGTAGATGGAATAGATTATCGTATCTTGTTAGAAGCAGATTTTTTAGTTAACGCATTTGAAGATAGTGTTTCTATAGAATCTATTCAGCATGCCAAAGAGAGTTTTTTTGAAACAGAAACAGGTAAGCATATATTAGATACAATGTTTAAGTCATAGTTTTTCTATGACTTTTTTGGAGGGTTATTATGTGTGGACGTTACTATCTAGATGAACAATTAAAATATGATTTAACAAGATGGGTCATTATTCCTGATGGACATACATTTCCTTATGGAGATATTCATCCGGGAGAAGAAGGCTTTATTATTTTGAAGGGTCATTATGGAGACTATAAGACATGGGGTTATCCATTAAATCAAAAACGTGTCTTTAATGCACGCATAGAAACAGTATTAGAAAAGAAGATGTTTAAAGAAGATGCAGTAAAAAGAAGATGTATTATTCCAATCAGTGGTTTCTATGAATGGGATAGAGCACATGCGCAATATCGCTTTACTAATAATCATATTCTTTATCTTGCAGGCATCTATCATGATGACTATTTCACAATACTTACAAAAGAAGCAGAAGACATCATGTCAGGAATTCATTCAAGAATGCCTGTCATTGTTTCATTTGAAGATATAGATTTATGGCTTGATGAAGGAAGAGTATACAAAAAAACCAAAGACGCTTTAGAAGTCCTTGGTTCTCATAAACAAATCTCATTAGATGATATCAGTGACATCAATCCATGATTCCTGATGGGCGTATTTTTCTAATTCTGGAATAGTGAGCTTAATAGCGCTATTAGGACTGCCACATGCTGGATAAACATGATCGAAACGTTCTAGAGACTCATCAAGATAAACTTTAATACCTTCCTTTAACCCAAAAGGACAAACACCACCTACTGGATGACCAGTTAAAGATTCTACTTCATCCCCATGAAGCATTTTAGCTTTTTTATGAAAGAATGATTTATATTTCTTATTGTCGATTCTTGCATCTCCGGCCATTACAATCACAATGACTTCATCTCCGACATGAAAAGACATTGTTTTCGCAATTTCCTGTTCCTTACAGCCAATAGCTTGTGCTGCAAGTTCCACAGTCGCACTTGATACAGGAAACTCTACAATATGTGTATCCATATTATATTGTTTGAAATAATTTCTAACAGAACTTAAAGACATAATAACTCCTCCTATCAACATACTAACTAGATATGTTTATAAGGATTATATCATAAAAGCTGAGCTTTTCAATAAACTCAGCCTTTATTTTCTTCTTGAATAGAAAGAATCAAAGCACCTAACAATCCATATTCCTTGAAATGTTCAATAAAGTGAATATTAGGAAGATATTCTTCTGGAAAGTATTTCTTTAATAATTCTTTTAACTCATGCTTGTTAGTGTATTTACATGATACGATCAATATTTCAGGATCATAGATAGAAATGACTGCAGCAGCCTGGTAGGCAAGGAATTTTAATTGTTCCTCTGGTGTCTTTTGAAATTGTTCTTTGTTAAATGGCAGATATTTGGCTTCTCCTGCTATCTTATGCGCTCCTTCTATTAATTGTCCTTTAAAAACAGAACCTATACCACAAGGACTCCCCATGGATGGCTGATAAAGAAATGAGATTGTCTGGTATTTATTCTGTGAAATATAATAACCAGATACAAGGGTATTGACATCATTAAATAAATAGAAACGTTTATTTGGATAACGTTTATTAAGTGGTCCTAAGACATTGATTCTTTGTTTATGAAAGTCCATATAACCATCTCGAATGATTCCCGGAAGACTAATTCCAATAATAGGAATATCTGGATGAAAGAGTAATACTGTATCAAGGATATCAAAGAGGTCATTCACTTGAAAATCAAACTTAACGACTTCATTATCTAATAGTGTTTTGTTGTTTGGGTCAAAAACACGATAAATCATTCTTGTGCGATGACTTGTGCGTACTGTTGCGATGGTTAAAATCTTTGTCTGGTGAGGCACTGGACGACTAATGACAGGCAAACGAGCTGTGGCTGGATGACGACGAGACGATAAATGTTCATCTAAGAATTCTAATAATGCGCCTGCATCATATTTTGCGAATATTGTAGAAGGAATAGTCAGTACTGTCTTCTTTTTAAAGCATGTTTCTAGTTTTGTCTTTTTAGAACTCACCTGTGGTGCCACAAGAATCACATCATAATTCTTCGCAATATCATAGAGTTCATGATAAGCAATTGCATCAAATTCATAATTCTTAGATAAAAGTGTAGTTGCTTCATTGAGTTGTGCGGCAAACATACCTGTTGTGAGACCGCTTGTACATGTTAAAAGAACACGAATAGGAGGTTCATTGATCAATTGTTTAACACATTGAAGCATTTCTTCATATAAAGAAATGGCATGACTCATAGTATGCATTTGAAAATGAAGATAGAAGTCTATTTTATCAGTGACAAGATTTGTGACTGATAATTCAATCAGGTTATGGTCATTAAATACTACTTCGGCATGACAATAAGGAGTTGTAAGAATAACTTTTTTACTTTCTTCTTTAATATCACAGCCCTCGATAGACTGAATGAGAATCCATTCCTTGAATAATAATGTATGTATATCTCTTAAAAATTCATCCATGATAATCACCTCAACAATAGTATATCAAAACAATACACCAATGAGATATTTTTTAATATATTGAAAAAAGATGATGGATTCTTGTCAAAATAGTTTTGAAAAGATAATCAGAATTAGAAAATAATGTTTCTTTTTTTATGGTTGTACTATAATACTAAAAAGAGATTACATTATAATCATATTAATATAGGAGAAAACATATGGGGAAATATTTATTTTTTGATATAGACGGTACTTTATTAAGTGATGTTACACATACTGTGCCACAAAGTGCAATAGAGGCGATTAAGAAAGCAAAAGAAAATGGGCATCATTGTTTCTTTTGTACAGGAAGAAGTTATTTTATGACAAAAGAAATATCTATGATTGGAATAGAAGATGCAATCATTGCGAATGGCGCAGCGGTTGTTCGTGATGGTAAGCCAGAATTACAGAAAATCATTTCAAGTGATGTTGTAAAGAAAACACTTGAACTTATTGAAGAATTAGGTGGAGGCTATCAGATCATAGATTGGAAATATGGTTATCAGAATCCTTATACACATGCTATGTTTGAAGAACAGTTTAAAAAGAAATTTGATGAACCTGTTGAAGAAGTGTTCAAGAAAAAGAGTATGAAGACAATGGCTGAAATAGAGAATAATCCAATTCTTAAGATTGATGCAACTTTTGATACAGTAGAAGCTGCTGAGAGATTCATGAAAGAATTAGACCCAAGCTTAACTTTTATACCAGCAGGAGGCTATACATCAACATTTGGTGCAAAGGCTGGAGAAATGATGATTAAAGGTGTATCTAAAGGGGCTGCTATTAAGGATTTTATGGAAGCTGTTGGTGAACCAATAGAAAATGCCTATGCATTTGGAGATTCTACAAATGATATAGAAATGTTAGAAATGGCAGGTACTGCCATTGCAATGGGCAATGGGGCTGATTTGGCAAAAGATGTAGCTGATTATGTGACTGATACAGTCGATGAAGATGGATTATATAATGCGATGAAGCATTACAAGTTAATATGATTTATTATGGAAGAGAATGCCAGATTTATGGCAATCAAGATGCTGACGTTTATATTTTTTGTTTCTTTCATGACTGTACTTCAATTGTAGAATCATTAAAGAAAAACTATTGTCTTATTGCACCAGTTATTAAGGATTGGAACAGTGAACTTTCTCCATGGCCTGCTGATGGTTTTGGTGGAAAGGGTGAGGAACTTGAAAAGTGGATTCTTTCAACTATGAATTCTTCTCATCATTATATTATTGCGGGCTATTCACTTGGTGGTTTGTTTAGTTTGTGGATGTATGGAAGACATGAATCTTTTGTAGGATGTATAAGTGCATCTGGTTCCTTATGGTTTCCAGGCTGGATCAACTATCTTCATACCATTAATAGAAAAGCAGTAGTATACTTGAGTCTAGGTAGAAAAGAATCAAAAACAAAGAATAAACTCATGTGTACAGTAGGACAAAACACAATAGAAACTTATCAATATCTAGCCAAGAATAACAGATGTATATATATAGAAGAGAATGGGGGTCATTTCACTGAACCAGATCAAAGAATGATCAGAGGATTTAAATGGGTTTTTGAAAATTTATCTATCTTTTTTGAATAAACTATGTTAGAATACACACTGTCGCAAAGACATTTTAAGAAATATGCGATTAATGCCCATTAGAAAATGATTTTTTTGATTGACTTATAATCTAATTTTCATTATAATGGGTGATGCAGTTATAGAGGGTGATCAAGGTGAAATGGAATCGTAATTGGTTAGTCAAACAGAAAAACGGAAAATTTGATTTCGAAGAAACGATAACGTTTCCTAAAGAAATGTTCTATAACTTATCTCGAATCAATGATTTGAAGGATGTGGAAGTTACAGGATCAGGCAACTTCAATAGTAGTGAAGAACGTCTATATGTAACATACCATGTTCAGGGAACAATGGTTGTTCCTTGCGCTATATCATTGGAAGATGTCGATTACCCATTTTCTATTGATACAGATGTTGTGTTTGCGTTTTATAAGCCTGAAGATGATGAGGATGTTGTAGAAGCAAGAAAGGATGTTGCTGATCTTACTTCTGTTATATTCCAGGAAATCATGATGGCTATTCCAATGAGAGTTGTGAAGGAAGGCGCAAAGATGAAAACGAGCGGCTCAGGCTGGAAAGTTATGGATGAAAGCGAAGTAGTCGCAAAAGAAGAGGATACAATCGATCCCCGTTTAGCAAAACTCAAAGATTATTTCAAGGATCAGGAATAAGGAGGTAGAACAAGATGGCAGTACCATTTAGAAGAGTATCAAGTACAAGAAGAGACAAGAGAAGAACTCATGACAAATTATCAGCTCCTGCAGTTGTTAAATGTCCAGAATGTGGTGAATTCAAATTAGCACATAGAGTTTGTGGTCATTGTGGTTATTATAATGGCGTTAAAGTTAAGGATGGAAAATAATTCCTTTAGAGAGATGAAAATCTCTCTTTTTTTATTTTTAAGAGGTTTTTTAGCGTTTTATGCTAGAAAACTTTTTTTTGTGTTTAAAATCCATAAATTTCTTGTCTGAAAGTGCATTGTAAGTCTATAATAGTGGTAAGAATTGTATGAAAGTGGATAATTGTGGAAAGGAATGGTGAGTAAGGTATGTTCTTTGGTGAATATCAGCACAATCTAGATACTAAAGGCCGTTTGAGCATCCCTGCTAAATTCCGTGGTGAATGCGGAGACCATGTCTATATCATGAGAGGCCACGAAGGCTGTCTAGATGTTTATACAGAAGAAGGATGGCAGACTTATTATGCAGAATTGAAGAAGTTATCAAATAAGAAGAAAGAAGAGCGTGCTTATTTACGTATGGTAACTTCTCGTATGAGCTGCAGTGAATTTGATAAATTAGGTCGTATCAATATTCCCCAGGTATTACGTACACATGCTCATCTAGAAAAAGAGTGTACAATCGTTGGCGCTGGTGAACATATTGAAATATGGGATACTGCTAAATGGGATGCATTCTATGATGAATATGATGACCAGTTTGATGACTTATCAGAAAGAATATCAGAAAATGAGGAATGATAAATATGTTTGAACACTATAGTGTATTATTAGATGAAACAATCGATGCATTGAATATAAAAGAAGATGGTATTTATGTGGATTGTACTCTAGGAGGAGGGGGACATAGTTCTCGTATTCTAGAAAAATTGACAACAGGACATTTATATTGCTTTGATCAGGATACCAATGCGATTGAAGCTGCAAGAGAAAGATTATCAAAAATTTCTGACAACTTTACTATTATTCATGCAAATTTCAAAGAGATTAAGGCAAGACTCTCAATGGAGGGCGTTTATAAGGTAGATGGTATTGTATTTGATTTAGGTGTATCTTCTCCACAATTTGATAATGCGGAAAGAGGATTTAGCTATAATACAGATGCAAGACTAGATATGCGTATGAATCAAGAACAGCCTTTAAGTGCTTATGAAGTAGTGAATAATTATTCTTATCAGGATTTAGTGACTATTTTATATAAGTATGCGGACGAGAAGTTTGCGAAATCAATTGCGAGAATGATTGAAAAGGAAAGACAGGTTAAACCTATTGAAACAACCTTTGAGCTTGTAGAAATAGTAAAAAAGGCTATTCCAGCTCGTGCAAGACGTACAGGTGGGCATCCTGCAAAACGCACTTTCCAGGCAATTCGTATTGAAGTGAATGATGAATTAAATGTATTTGAACGTGCTTTAACAGATTCATTAGATCTACTTAATGTGGGTGGACGTGTGGCAGTCATTAGCTTCCACTCATTAGAAGATAAAATTACAAAGTATATGTTTAATGAAAAGACTGCGGTACCGGATTTACCAATGGGGATGCCAGTTATTCCAGAGGAATACCAGCCTCGTTTTAAGAAGGTTACAAGAAAGCCTATAGTGGCAGATGAAAAAGAATTATCAGAGAACAGACGTTCTCATTCAGCTAAATTAAGAGTAATAGAAAGGATACGTGATGAATAATGAAAAGAAGAAAATCAAGATTTTTAAAGTTTACAGAAATGCTGCTTGCGTTCTCTTTTGTACTATTTTTGGTAGGTAGTATTTATTTGAATTCATATGAATCACAACTTAATGCGAAAATCAAAAAGACACAGGATCAAATATCTAATGTGCAGTCAGATATTGATGCTTTAGAGATGTCTAAACAGGAATTGGCTTCTTTCTCACGTATGAAGGATGTTGCCACTAAGAAAGGTTATGATTATCAGCCTAGTTCTGCAGCTGCTGCAGTGGTAGGAGCTGAAGAATAATGAAGAGATCTAGAAATAGAAGCGGTCAGGTCGTTATGCTTGTATTTCTCTTTATGATGGTTATACTCGCAATCAATGTCTGTTACTTATGTACAACAGGTAAGACAATGATCAGTAACGTCAATGTAAGAGACTTTGCGAAGAATCGTGGAGGAGGACAGGTCACTAAGGTTGTTCAGGCAGCACGTGGGACTATTTATACAAGTGATAACGAAATAGTTGCTTCTGATGTAAAGAAATATAAATTAAGGGCTATTCTTGCAAAAAGATTAGATGCTAAAAAGAATCCTCAATATGTTGTAGATAAAGATCAAACAGCTGAAGAGTTAGCACCTATTCTAGGTGTATCTAAAGCAACAATTTTAGATCGTTTGAATCAGAATACATATCAGGTAGAATTTGGTAATTATGGCCGTAATTTATCTTCTATCACAAAAGAGAAGATTACGGCATTGAAACTACCTGGTCTTGAGTTTGATGAAATTACATCTCGTAATTATCGTTTTGGTGATTTTGCAAGTTATGAAGTAGGCTATGCAGCTGTAGCTGCAGAAACAGATCCTTATAATATTGTAGGTCAGATGGGTATTGAAAAGACTTATAATAATTGGTTAAAGGGTGCAAATGGGCAGAGAGTTTATTTAGTAGACTCTAAGCATAATACTCTTCCTAATGGGGTTATTTCTGATAAGAAGGCAGTAGGTGGAAATGATGTTTATTTAACAATCAATTCAACACTTCAGACAGAATTAGATTCATTAATGAAAGATATGCAGGAAAATACAAAGGCTAAAAAAGCCTGTGCTGTAGTTATGAATGTCAAAACAGGGGCTATTCTTGCAGTATCTAACTATCCTTCATTTGATCCTAATAAACGAGATTTAACTAATTATAACGATACATTCTTAAATGAAGCATTTGAATGTGGTTCGGTTTTCAAACCATTTGTCTATGCAAATGCATTAACAGATGGTGTATTAGATTTAGATAGCAAATATGAATCTGGTACATATGATTATTTATCTAATGGCCGTGTTATTGCGACAATTCATGACCACAATAAAACCGGATGGGGCCGTATTACTTATCGAGATGGTTTATATCATTCTTCTAATACAGCTATTTGTCATATTCTTGCTGAACATACAAATATGTCTAGCTTAATTGAAGATTATAAGAATCTTGGATTATTCCAGACGAGTAAGGTAGATGGCTTGTTCTCTGGTAGTGGTGTAAAGGGTTATGACGGTAAAACAAAGAGCTTAGAATATTTCACAACAGGATTTGGTCAAGGTTCTTCAGTTACTACACTACAGCTATTAAGAGGTTATTCAGCATTTGCGAATGATGGTCGTACAGTAGAACCTTATTTAGTAGAAAAGGTAGTCAATCCTACAAATGGTAAGACACTTTATAGTGCTAAGACTTCTTATTCTAAGAAAATCTATTCTACTGAAGCAGTGGCTCAGATGAGAACACTTTTATATGGTGTCGTTAATATTGATGGAACAACAGGTCGTGATTATAGAGATTCATCTGTAGAAATCATTGGTAAGACTGGTACTGGCCAGATTGCAGAAAATGGTGCTTATTCTGCTTCTAAGCATACACATTCCTTTGTCGGTATGGCACCTTATCGTGATCCTGAAGTAGAAGTTATAGTCTGGTTCCAGAATGAAAGTAGCGGTACTAACTATTCTGGAGATCTAGTCAAGAGTATTACTAAATCAGCTTTAAATATCTTAAGCAAAGATACTGAAAAGGTAAATTCAACACCTTATGTATTAAATAACTATATGAATCAAAGTACATCATATGTTGAAGGTATCTTAAAGAAACATTCGCTTACACCAATACTCATTGGTGATGGTTCTACAGTGGTAGGACAATATCCATCAAGTACAACAGAAGTTACAATGGGTTCTAAAGTACTTTTATTAACAGATGGACAGAAATATACAATGCCTTCAATGCTTGGCTGGTCTCGTAAAGAGGCTGAAGCCTTTGCATCACTCACAGGTGTTGAAATTAAAATGAATGGTTTGGGCTCTATTTATGCCCAAAGTATTACAAAGGGAACTGAATTAAAACAAGGCACTGAGATTGAGCTTTATGCGAAATAAGTGACATTGTATTTACACCCATATTATGCTACACTTGTGGGGTAAAATAGAGGGAGGAAATTTTCATGTTTCTATTAATGATCAGTTTTATAGTGGCATTAGCACTTGTATTAGTGGCCATGCCTAAGGTTATACCTTACTTACATAAATTAAAGTTTGGACAGGTAGAAAGAGAAGAGGGACTTGCTTCTCATAAGAAAAAAGGCGGAACACCTACAATGGGTGGTGTCGTATTTATCATAGCTACTGTGATTGCAGCTTATATCTGCCATTATCAGAACTTTATGAATCCATATGTTAATCTATTAACATTTGCATTAGTAGGATTTGGACTTATTGGATTTATTGATGACTACTTAATTGTTGTACAGCATAGTAATAAAGGGTTGAAGCCTAGTTATAAATATGCAATGCAGTCAGTTGTTGCGATTGCATTCTATTTCTTAGCTAAAGCTTATTTACCTAACTTCTCAACTGAAATTATTATTCCTATTGCACATATTAGTGTTAATCTTGGTTGGTTCTATCCAGTCTTTGTTTATTTCATGTTTACTGCAGAATCTAATGCAGTGAATTTAACAGACGGATTAGATGGCCTTGCAACAGGACTTATGATTATTGCATTAACACCATTTGTTGCATTTGCAATTTTAAGTAAGAATATTGAAGCAGCAATATTTGGTGCTGCACTTATGGGAGGTCTCGCTGGATTCTTAGTGTTTAATGCACATCCAGCTAAGATTTTCATGGGTGATTGCGGTTCTCTTGCATTAGGTGGTATTCTTGCAGCATTTGCAGTTATCACTAAGCAGGAACTACTTGTATTGATTATTGGAATCGTACCTCTAATTGAAACATTATCTGTATGTATTCAGGTTATTTCATTTAAGACAAGAGGTAAGAGAGTATTTAAAATGGCTCCTATTCATCATCATTTTGAAATGTGTGGATGGAGCGAAAATAAAGTTGTTGTCACTTTCTGGGCAGTTGGATTTATTGCGGGTATTATTGGATTATTGTTAGGGGTGTTATAAATGTTTAAAGGCAAAAAAGTACTTGTATTAGGACTTGCAAAAAGTGGTAAGGCAGCAGTTGAATTATTAAAGTTTATGCATGCTGATATCACTATCAATGAATCAAAGAAAAAAGAAGATATTCCTGAATATGACACATATGTGAGTGAAGGAATTGAAATGGTTTGTGGTGGACAGCCAGATGAATTATTTGAAAGAGATTTTGACTTTGTAGTTAAAAATCCAGGAATCAATTATCATGCACCATTTATCTTACGTTTAAAAGAACGTGGTATTCCTGTTTATACAGAAATTGAATTAGGTTATAAAGTGGCTAAAAAGCAGCATTATATTGCGGTAACAGGAACAAATGGAAAAACGACGACAGTGACTTTGATTTATGAAATCTTGAAGGCTGCAGGTCGCAAGGCACATATTTGCGGTAACTACGGTATTCCTTATTGTGAAGTCGTATTAAATGAACATTTATATGAAGAAGAAGGACATGATGTGGTAGTAGAAATGTCTAACTTCCAGCTTATTGATATTGAAGAATTCAAGCCAGAAGTGGCTACAGTTTTAAACTTAACACCGGATCATCTTGATTATATGGATTCTCTAGATGAATATTATGCATCTAAGATGCGTATTTATATGAATCAGGATGAGAATGATTTATTTATTAATAATAGTGATGATGAAACTTTACAGTCTTATTTAGCACAGTATCCTGTTTCATCACGCATTGAAACATTCTCAGTTAAAAGCTTGGCAGATGTAGAACTTAAAGACAATGCGATCTATTACAAGGGTCAGAAGGTCATTAGTCGTGATGAAATCAAGATTGTAGGTTTACATAATGTTGCGAATATGATGGTTGCGATTGCAGCGTGCAGAGCAGTAGGTGTAAGTCTTGAATCTATTCATGATACTTTAGCTGCATTCAAGGGTGTAGAACATCGTATTGAGTTTGTAAGAGAACTTGATGGCGTACGTTATTATAATGACTCTAAGGGAACTAATACAGATGCAGCAGTGATTGCGATTAAAGCGTTTGAAAAACCTGTTATTTTATTAATGGGTGGTCATGAAAAGAATCTTGATTTAAAAGATGTAAGAGAACAAAATTCTCTTATTAAGACACTCATCTGTTTTGGTGAAACAAAAGAACGTTTCTCTAAAGATATGCAACATCCTCATACAATCGTAGTAGATCATATGAAAGATGCAATTTTAAAAGCAAAAGAGATTGCTGAAGAAGGCGATGTTGTATTGCTTTCTCCTTCAACAAGTTCATTCGATGAATTCCATAGTTATGTTGAAAGAGGAAATGTCTTCAAAGACATCGTGAACAAGTTATAGGAGTGAGTTAAATGAAAATTATAGTAAGTGCTGGTGGAACAGGAGGACATATCTATCCTGCTCTTGCCTTAGTTGATTATATTAAGAAATGTGATCCTGATACTGAATTCTTATTTGTAGGTACAACAGATAGATTAGAATCTCAGATTGTACCTCAGATGGGTTTAGCATATCGTGGTTTACATGTAAAAGGTCTTGTAGGCAATCCTTTACAGAAAGCTAAAAATGCTTTGATTTTCTTAAAATCTTTAAAGTCTTCAAAGAAGATTTTAAAGGAATTTAATCCAGATATCGTTATTGGGTTTGGTGGTTATCCTAGTGCATCTATTGTCTTAGCAGCAAGTCAGAAGGGCTATAAGACTATGATCCATGAACAGAATTCTATCATTGGTTTAACAAACAAAATCTTGATTAAACGTGTAGATGAAATTATCTGTTGTTATGAAAAAGCCTTAAAAGCATTTCCACAGGATAAGACAAAGTTACTCGGTAACCCTCGTGCTTCTGTTGTATCTGAAGGAGTACTCAAGGATGTTCATGATCTTTACAATATTGCGCCTGATAGAAAAGTTATGGTGATTGTTATGGGATCACTCGGTTCAGCAACAGTCAATGCTGTAATGAAGGATGCATTACATAAGATGGATCATAAGGATTATGATGTACTTTATGTAACAGGTAAGACTTATTATGACAAGATGAAGGAAGAACTTAAGGACTTAAGTGATTCTATTCATGTATTACCATATATTGATGATATGCCTAGTGTTTTACATAGCTGCGATTTAGCAGTGAGTCGTGCAGGGGCTACAACTCTTGCTGAAATGACAGCATTAGGTACAGCTTCTATTATTATTCCTAGTCCTTATGTAGTGGCTAACCATCAGGAATACAATGCTCGTGAACTTGTAGCCAAAGGGGCTGCTCATTTGATTCTAGAAAAAGATTTAAATGCAGATGCATTTGTAGAAGTTGTTGATCAATATATGAACAATGAAGAAATGCGTAAAGAATTATCTAAAAAAGCACTTGCTTTAGGTAAGCCTCATGCATGTGAGGATATTTATAAAGAAATTTTAAAATTAACTGGAGGACGCTAATATGGATGTGAAGCAGGTATATAATGATCTTGTGTCTATGAATATAGGCAAAGTCATTGAGAATGAACCTATGTACAAGCATACAACCTATAAAGTGGGTGGACCTGCCAAGATATTCGTTAAAGCAAACGATATCGATTCACTTATTCAGACTTTAAATTATTGTCGTGATCATGATATTAAGCACATGGTTATCGGTAATGGCAGTGATCTCCTATTTAGTGATAAAGAATATGATGGTATCATTATCTCAATGAAATCATTTGATGATGTGAAGATGAATGGTAGCACTATTGTGGCACAGGCGGGTGTCTCTATGATTGCCTTAGCTTATTCGAGTGCCAAAGCAGGATTATCAGGATTTGAATTTATGGGTGGTATTCCTGGTGATATGGGTGGTGGTATTTATATGAATGCTGGTGCCTATAAGTATTGTATGGCAGATGTATTTGTAAGTGCACGTGTGCTTGATGATGATTTAAATATCATTACATTAAGTAAAGAAGATATGGAATTCTCTTATCGTCATTCAGTGTTACAAAAGCATCCAAACTGGATCATTCTTGATGCAACATTTGAAATGACAGCTAAAGATCCAGGAGAAATCCGTAAGGTATTAGATAAGCGTAAAGAACGTCGTATGAGTACACAGCCATGGAATTTTGCATGTGCAGGTAGTGTTTTTAGAAACCCTGAAGAAAAACCTGCCTGGCGTTATATTGATGAAGCAGGGCTGCGCGGTTATGAAATTGGTGGTGCACAGGTATCACCTAAACATTCAAATTTCATCGTAAATAATGGATATGCAAGTGCAAAGGATATACTTGATCTCATTAGACTTGTAGAAAAGACTGTTTATGAGAAGTTTGGAGTCAAGCTTCATAAAGAAGTTATTTTAGTGAATTGGGATTAAATATGGATAAGAAGCCCGATTTTGTATTTAATGAATATGATCGCAGCCCATCACGTGAGTTAATTGAGAAAAATAGACGTAGAAGAAAACTAAGAAAGCGCCGTTTGACACTTCTTGGTATTATTCTTTTAATAGTTTTAGGATATATGATATCTCCATTATCAAAGGTTATGTCTATAAAGGTAACAGGTAATTCACAGCTTACAAAAGATTTAGTTGTAAAAGAATCAGGCATTACAGATCATACCTATCATTTCTTGTTAAATAATGACACGATTAAAGATAATCTGAAGAAGACAGGTCTTGTCACAAAGGCTTATGTTACTCATAACATCCTTGGTGGTGTTTCTATTGAAATTCAAGAAGCAGCTTTGGTGGCATATATGGAACTAGACAATAAAACCTATGTCGTTACTGAAGAAGGTAAACTTATTCAGGTTGTTGAAGGTATGAATTATACAGGACTCAAACAGATTCCTAAGATTTCAGGATTTACTGATATCAAGGCAGTAGAAGAACTTGCAAGTCAGTATGCTGTTATTCCTGTTACGATTAGAAATGCTGTAAGTGATATCGTTTATTCTCCAGAAAAAGGATATGATGATCGTGTGGCTTTAATACTTGATGATGGAAAGAAATTGATTGTAGATATCCAGGGTATGAAGGATACATTGTCTCCATCTCGTTTTGATTACTCTGCTTATATGCAAAGTAAAAGTGATGTATGTGTATTCTCATTTGAGGGAAGAAATTTATACATGACTAAATGCGAGTAAACCTTACGAGTCATATATATGTAACTCGTGATAAGTAGTCTATAAATCGTTTTCATTGTTTTATAATTATGATAAAATAAGATTATATGTAAGGAGAGTGTCTATGAAAAGAATATATGCTGTTTTAGACATCGGTTCTACGACACTGAAGCTACTTGTCGCAGAGTTGATGAGCACTAATATTAATATACTCTTCACGAAGAAATTAGCGAGTCACGCCATTGAGGGTGGCTTGATCAAAAATGAAGAAGTACTGGTTGATGAAATTAGATCAATTATTAAGGAAGCAGATGCTGAATTGAATACAACAATTACATCTGTTGCACTTGTTCTTCCTAGCAATTATGCAAGGACGTATCAAACTAAAGGTATTACAAAAGTGAATTCACCTCAGGATAAAATTGAGGTCAGTGATATTGTACGTGTTTTAAAGATTGCACAACGTTTTGAAAAGAGCAAGAAAGAAGAAATTGTATCAACTATTCCTGTTAAGTATCTTTTAGATACAAAAGAAGTGGATCATATGCCTCTTGGTATGCGTTCTGCCTCTTTAAAGGTAGAAGCACTTGTGATTACTACAAACAAGAAGGTATTGTATTCTTACCTGATGGCTGTAGAAAAAGCAGGTTTAGATGTTATTGATATTACGATTGATGCATATGCTTCTGCAAAAGAAGCGTTTGATGCTGTATATCTTCAAGAAGGTGCAGTGATGATCAATATCGGACATGATCATTCCACTATTTCTTTCTTTGAAGAGGGTTATTTGAAATATTTAAAGGCTGTACCAATAGGCGGTTATACCTTAACTTGTGCTATTGCAGATGCATGGCAGATTTCTATGGAACAGGCTGAAATATATAAAGTGAAATACGGCACATGTGAAAATGGTCTTGGTGAAGAAGATATTATCCATACTACTATCGTAGATGGGGTAGAAAAAAATTATACACAGAGGGATTTGTCTGAAGTATTACAGACAGCTGTGTGGGAAATGATGGCACAAATAAAACACTGTTTAGATGCTGTCAATGATGGACGTACTTATGAAACTGTTGTTGTCGGCGGTGGAGGAGAATTACCTTGCCTCAATTTAATTGCGACAGATGTATTAGGTACACCTGTAAGATGTTATCGACCTGAAACAGTAGGTGCAAGAGATATGTCTCTGGTACCGTGTTTAGGTATGTTATATTGCTTAGATGATCGAAAGGAATTGATAGGTGAAGATGTTGTATCACTTGTTCTTCCTGATTTATCAAGCACGATGAGTTTAAAGGTGAGAGGTCTAACGATGGCTAAGACTGAAACAACTCATCATAAAGGCAAGTTTAGAAAGTTTTTTGATTCGATATTAAGTGATGATTAAAGTGAGGGCAGGACAATGGATGAAAATTTAGATTTTGTGAAGGTTGCAAAAATAAAAGTTATTGGTGTAGGTGGCGGAGGAAACAACGCCGTTAATAGAATGGTGACTGATGGAGTCAAAGGTGTTGATTTCTATGTAGCAAACACTGATGCACAGGTATTAAAAGGTATTACAGGTGTGAATAAGATCTTCTTAGGAAGAGATATTACACAGGGATTAGGTGCTGGAGGAAATCCAGAAATCGGACGTAAAGCAGCTCAGGAATCTGAAAATGAAATTAGAGAAGCTTTAGCTGATGCAAATATGGTCTTTGTTGCTGCCGGAATGGGTGGTGGAACTGGTACTGGTGGTGCGCCAGTTGTTGCAAAGATTGCAAGAGATTTAGGCGCATTAACAGTAGGTGTTGTCACTTCTCCTTTCACATTTGAAGGGCCAAGAAGAAAAAGACAGGCTTTTGCAGGTTTAGAAGAATTACGTAAGAACGTAGACTCTATTATCGTTGTATCTAACGATCGTCTTCTTGAAGTAATTGGTAATCGTCCAATGAATGAAGCATTCAGAGAAGCAGATAATATTTTACGTCAGTCAGTTCAGACTATTACTGATTTAATTGCGATTCCAGCAATGATCAACCTTGACTTTGCGGATGTTAGCTCAGTCATGAAGGACCGTGGCGATGCACTTATTGGTATTGGTATGGATGAAGGTGAAAATAAAGCACAGGAAGCTGCAAAACGTGCTGTATCATCTCCATTATTAGATGTATCTATCAACGGTGCAAAGGATGCAATCGTCAACATTACTGGTGGACCAAGCATGTCATTATTTGAAGCAAGCGAAGCATTTGCGACTATTACTGAAGCTATTGGCAATGATGTCAATGCAATCATGGGTGTAGCTTCTAATGATCAGTTAGATGATCAGATTATCGTTACTATCATTGCGACTGGTTTTGAAGAAGATCAGTCTGAAGAAGAAGTTGTAGTAACTCCAAAACAGACATATACAGTACATGGTAATAAGACAACTACAGTTGTTGAAGATGATGATGAAGATCCATTACCAGGCTTTATTAGAAATAGAAAAATTTAAGCTAACATTATGTTAGCTTTTTTTACAAGGGGGAATTCTTATGTATAAATTTGGTTTTGTAGGTATGGGTAATATGGCGAGTGCAATTGCGCAAGGCTTTGTAGAATCTGGATTTATTCCAGGTAAAGAAATATGTGCTTATGATTTAAATAAAGCTCAACTAGATAAAATGAGTTCTTTTGGAATTGTAGCTTTAAATGATGCACATGAAGTCGTAAAAGAAAGTGATTTTGTCTTTTTATGTGTTAAACCCCAGGTGATTGAATCAGTAGTAGCTGATATCAAAGGAGATTTAAAAGGTAAAGCAGTTGTTTCTATTGTACTTGGCTATGACTTTGATAAATATAATACACTATTAGATGCATCTACAAGACATTTAACAGTTATGCCAAATACTCCAATGGCAGTAAGAGAAGGTATGTGCCTATTAGAACAGACTCATTCTTTGACTGATGAAGAATTTAGTACTATTAAAGATGCTTTCTCATCAGTAGGAGAAATAGAAGTCGTACCAAACCACTTAATGGGTGTAGGTGGTGCATTATCAGGGTGTGCACCTGCTTATATCTATATGGTGATTGAAGCGTTAGCTGATGGAGCTGTTATGCAGGGCATGCCAAGAAAAATGGCTTATAAGCTTGCAAGTCAGACAGTACTTGGATCAGGAAAGATGCAATTAAAAACAGATCTTCATCCAGGTATCTTAAAGGATAATGTCACTTCACCAGGCGGTTCTACTATTAGAGGCGTAAAAGCTTTAGAAGATGCAGGTATGCGCAGTGCATTCATTAATGCGATTGAAAAATCAATGAACAGATAAAACATAGCCTATAGACGCTAAAATAGCGTTTATAGGCTTTCTTTTACATTTTTTCATAAAAAATGAATAAAAATCAAAAAAA
>NZ_FR898796.1:0-1634 GCF_000437715.1 Catenibacterium sp. CAG:290 | reverse complement strand
AGACAAACTATTAAATGTCAATAAATAGTTAAATTTTCTAGAATTTATTGATTTTATAGGCATTTGTCTTGGTTTAGAGGTGAATCCTCTATAAAAATCCTCTTTCTTTTCTAAAAAAGAGTACACTTAAAAGAACTTTCCAACGAAAAACAGTCGAAAGCTCTTACATTAAACTTTTACTTACTGTTAAGCAGGTATCATTTCATCTGTTTTGATGTAGACAAATCTATGTAGTTCACCATTAATATCAGAATACTGATAAATCTGTTTTCTAGTATTTTTAGGAAAGTCTAATGATATTGAATTGAAGAACGTATCTCGGGTTTCTTCTGGTAATCTCATGATATGATCATGTAAGATTACAAAACTGCTTTTATTTTTCATAATTGAATAGATATATCGTGCAATCTTGTTTGCGATTGCAATGTTAGCCAGCTTATGTCTTTTCTTGTTTCCATTCTTTATTCTTTCAAACTGATGTTTGAGAACAGGATTATGACGTCTGGCAAACTCAGCAATCATATAAATTGCATGTCTAAGATATCTAGAACCTTTTTTAGAGATCTTGCCCATAGTTTCTACAGATGTCCCAGAGCGTTTGTTTCTTGGGCTTGTTCCTGAATAAGAAACAAAACAGTCTGCGTTTTTAAATCTTCTTATATTACCAGTTTCAGCAATAACAGTTGCAGCAGTTATAGGACCGCATCCTGTAATTGTAAGAAGCAGTTTATAAGCTGGGTTTAAAGAAGCAATATCTTTAATATATCTTTCAATTGATTTGAGCTGACCTTTTATATTTTTAATGTTTTCAACAAGGTCTAGAATGATACTTTTTCCATAGGAAGAAATATCATCAGGAACTAAAGTATCCTGACATAGTTCAAAGAGCTTATCTACTTTATCCATTGAACAACGATGCTTGGTTGCTTCATAAACGACGTCAAACACTTCAACTCTAGAAGCATTTATGATATCATGTGTCGTAGGATATGAAGATAAGACAGCGATAAAAGCAGCTGATTTAGGTTCGAAAACATATTGAAGTTCAGGAAACAAACAATCGCATTGGGCAATGAGACGGTTGATTTCTTGAGAATAGATTTTTTTGATCTGATAATGTCTGTGTACTAAAGCTTTCAAATCTTGATATCCGTTTTTATTTTCAAAAACGTTGTCATTGACATATTGAACATCTAAATCAGTGCCAATGATAGTAGAAATAGTTTGAGCATCCAAAGGATCTGATTTAGCGATATTATGAGCAATGCGCCATTGATTGACAAAATCGGTATTAAGAAATTTGATGCTTTCGTTTTCATAAAGATTCGCTTTGATGTAGTCATAGACATTAGTAGAATAGATACCAGTAACTTCTAAAGCAAAACAGATACTGGTACAGTTAACATCAGAATAGCTTCTAACAGTTTCTAAAAAAGAAGCAACTTCTGATTTAACAAACTTAAAAGATAATTTTTTACGCAAGAATTTAGGTTTAACAGATCTACGATCACTGACCTTGAGGATAGCAGCATCTGCTTTACCTTTAGAGACGTCCATGCCAACATAAAGAATATAATTGTTTTCCATAAAATAATGACCTTCTTTCTATGTAATCGGTTTTGAATTGCACCTCT
>NZ_FR898795.1:0-3230 GCF_000437715.1 Catenibacterium sp. CAG:290 | reverse complement strand
ATTCTTAACTTAATGACATTGAGCCGAGGCTTCTTTTCTTATGCATCAGAACGGGCAAATTTGTTCTTCATGGTAAAACTTAATTCATCTAAGACAAGATGTAATGTTTTTGAAGTTTCCTTCTTCAACATATCAGCTGCTTTTTGATTGGCTTCATGTCTTAATTCTGTTTTTCTTGCTTCATCTGTTTCTTTTTCAATTAGTTCATCATATGTATGAATAATATGATGTGAATGAGATTGTACCACTCTTTGATAACGTTCAATATGGATGGCTGACTGTTTATCACATGCATCAGCCATAGCACCTATAAGTCTATTGGCCCAATAGAAGTTATCAGTAGATACTTCAGCAGTTGTATTACTGTAATATTCAGGTACAGTATCAATATGAATATATAATGGAACAAGTGTATTAAATACATTTGAACCAAATGTAAACCATTCAATAGGTTCCTGTCCCTGTCTTACCTGTAATACAGATAAGAAGTCGTTTCTATTGATTCCTACAGGACGTAATGCACCTTTATTAGATAAATCTCCACGCGTAATATATGGATCATAAGGCGTATTCTGGAAATGCGTTGATAATGCATATTTTACATCTTCAACAGTAATCTTTCTTTCAGGTACCATAGTCCAAGGAATATCATCAGAAAATGGTGTAAAATCTGCATTTTCTCCATCCCATTTATAAGTATGTGGATTTAAATAACGTCTAATAAACCAATCACGTGGTGTGTTATAGACATGATCTGAATCATCATGTGAACCAAATGCATAACGTGCATTAAATGAATCATCTAGATTTAAACATAAATGATTCTTTTCAATAAATACCTTTAAATCATCACTACATAAATGATTTTCTTTAGTAGTAAAAGCATCCTTTAAATCAAATGTATCAATACCTAACTGGTTAGGCATTACAACATAAGCATCATCAGGTACTCTTCTTGCAATCCAGTGATGGCCACCAATAGTTTCTAACCACCAGATTTCATCATGATCAGAGAAGGCAATTCCGTTCATTTCATATGTTCCATACTTTTCTAGTAGTGAACCAAGTCTTAATACACCTTCTCTTGCACTATGAATATAAGGTAATACAAGATAGACAATATCTTCTTCACCAATACCACCTGGTGTATTTGTTTCTTCATCATATTCTACAAGTGGATCAGCCCCTATTACACGAGGATTAGAAGTGATTGTTTCTGTCGCTGTCATTGCGACTTCTGCTTCATTAATTCCACTTGCTGCCCAGATACCTTCACCTTTTAAGGCATTTGGCATCGCAGTATATCTCATTGGATTATCAGGTAATTGAATCTTTAAATGAGATAATACTGTTTCATAAACTCTATTTTGTTGTTCTGGATGAATCACTGCAAGTTTCTTTGGTGTAAATCTTGTAGATTGTGAATCATCATTTCTTGCGATTAAGGTAGAACCATCATAAGATGCGTTCTTACCTACTAGTAATGTTGTACATGGCATACATTCTCTCCTCCTTGTAGACTTTATTATAGACCTTAAAGTAAAATATTTCAGCACATATGTGCAACCAAATGGAGGGAATCATCGTATTAATAGTGAAGGGAGGGAAATATCATGACAATAGAAGATGTAATTGATACCTATGGGGATATGGTGACTCGCATTTGTATCATGAATTTGAGAAATAGTGATGATGCGAAAGACTGTTTTCAAGAAGTTTTCATTAAACTCTATAAGCATGGCATGATAGAAGACTATGATTATCTAAAACACTGGCTGATTCGTGTCACAATCAATACATGTAAGGATTATCGTCGTGTTTTCTATAAGAAGACAATTAATATAGAAGATGTGCTTATTCAAGATGAGAAGAAGGATTATGTATTACTTCCTGTGATATTAGATATGCCAACGCGTTATAAGAATGTACTTTTTCTATATTACTATGAAGGATATAAAACAGATGAAATTTCAGAAATATTAAAGATGAATATCAATACAGTGAAATCAAGATTAAAAAGAGGAAGGGAGATACTAAAGAAGAAAGTGGGTGAGGATGATGAATAAATGGAAGGAACTTGATGATATTCATACGCCAGAAGATTGGAAGAAGATCACATATACACAAAAGAAAAAACATTATTCATTTTCTATGGTTTTAACAGCTGTTATTGTATGTATTTCTTTAATAACTGTCAGTGCATTTCATTCTGATATGTCAGAATGGTTGACAAATCACTTTTCTAAAGAGGATATTCATTCTGTTGAGAATGTGGCTTTTAAGGATATTAAATGGGGTGAGGCTCCTTTTGGATATACATATACTAAGGATGATAAAATAAAAAATATCTACCTTATGCATCATAATCAAATCAAACTACAAAAACCACGTACATATAAGGGTGTTTATAAGAAACCATTCTCTTTTAAATATGTGCGTTACCACCATGATATTTTCATGTATGATTTTTCAGGTTATGTTGAGTATGGTATCAATCGTATATTCAATAATACTGTCTATTTATGTACAAAAAAGAATGATATCATTGCCTTGAATATGAAGACAGGAAACATTGAAGCAATAACCACTGATCATCGCTCTGTAAATCCATACCTATCACCTCATGGACGTCATCTACTTATTAATAAGCAGGATGAGTATTGGACAATCTATGATACAGTCAATAAGACAGAAAAGATTGTACCTGATATGTGTGGGTATGCTTTATCAAATGAACATTCATTTTATGGTGATGATTATATTATTACTTATGGTGATGATTATACGATTGTGATTGATTGTGCAACGCAGAAGGTGATTGAAAAATGGAATGGTATTACTGAATTTGCGTCTGCGTTTGAATTGGTAGATAATACAATCATTAATCATGTTACTAGAAAGAGTTGTGAAATAAAGGAAGAAAATTATCGTATAAAAATTGCAAGTTCTACAAGTCAATATCTTCTTATTACAAATGAAAATGAAGATTCTTTCTATGATAAGCATGTCAATTATTATCTCTATGATATTCAAAAGAATAGCTATGTTCCATTATCTTTACCATTTAAAAATGGTGTTGATATTTCACTCTATGAATATGAAGGAGAAAACAAATTGATCATCTATGATGATAAACAAAGCTATTTAATCAATCTTCAATCATTGTTCCAATAGAAAAGCGGGGGAGTTTTAATTAAACTGAGTAACTAAATAGACTTGGGGTTTACTCA
>NZ_FR898794.1:0-543 GCF_000437715.1 Catenibacterium sp. CAG:290 | reverse complement strand
ATCAAAATTTAAAACGACTTAAAAGTATTAGTCTTACCCAATATGGAGATAATATTTGTAAGTACTATACAGATAAAGATACATTATATTTTTCATTTAATAACCAAAATAAATATATTGGTCAATTAAACATGAATACAGATGAATTAAAAATCATTGATATGCCTTATAGCTATGCTGATAATATTTATGTAAATGATGGAAAAATCTATGTTACTTTCTATAATCTTGTTTCAAATGAAGGCAATAAGATTTGTGTTTTTGATCAAGATACGCATCAATTAGAAAAAACATATACCTTGAAGCATCATCTTGATATGATTGATTTTAATGGTTCTCATGCTTATATTCTATCTCGTAATGAGCATGATAAATACAGTGTTAATATCTACGATTATAAGAAAGACTTTAAGCAAGTAAAAAGAATAAGTCTGCCAAAGAAAAAAACTTACAATTATCTTATTTATTATTCAACCCTTTTTATTAATCCTAGTCTTAAATAATCCACGTTGACAAACTAAATGGGCTCCGCGTCAATAGCGG
>NZ_FR898793.1:0-5160 GCF_000437715.1 Catenibacterium sp. CAG:290 | reverse complement strand
CTTGATAGCTGTCAATTCTTAACTTAATGACATTGGGCGGTGCCTGCTTTTAAATTATTTCGAAATGCTTTAATGCATTATATAAACCATCTTCATCGATATCATCTGTGACATAGTCTGCAGCTTTCTTAACATCATCCCCTGCATTACCCATTGCGACAGAAATTTCTGTATAGTCAAACATATCAATATCATTTTTGCCATCACCAAAAGACATTGTTTCACTTTGATCAATAGAATAATACTTTAATACTTCATGAATACCATTCTGTTTACCACCTGTCGCAGGAATGATGTCCACTGCCTGAGGGTTCCATTGTGTTTCTTTACAATGAGGCATAAGTTCCTTAATTTCTTTTAATCTTTCATCATTTGTATCATAAGGAATTACATGATAAATAGGATGTGTATAACCTCTATGAATATCTCCTAATTCTGGTAGTGGTGTAGAAATAGCTTTCTGTACTTTTTCTACAACTTCATTATTAAAGTTGATATACATGAGTTCATCTTCTACAAATATGCAGGGCATATGGTTTGTGTCCACATAATTGATGATGTTGTTGATGTCTGTTTGTTCAATAGGAAGTCCATAAATCATTCCATCTTTATTGAAACAATACTGTCCGTTTAAAGTGATACAGGCATCAAATTCTAAATCCTGTATAGGAAGATCTCTCATCTCACTTAAATGTCTTCCTGTCGCAACAAATGTAAGTATACCTTTCTCTTTTAATAGTCTTAATGCTTCTTTAGTAGATTCTGGAACACTATAAGTGTTATGTGAAAGTAATGTTCCATCAATATCAAAGAAAATTGCTTTTATCATATTTCATCCTCCTCGTCTTATTTATCATACTAAAAAAAGTTCCAAAATGGAACTTTTACATGAAACTACTAAAATCATGATTAATGATTTCTTTACAAGAGAAGATTCCATCTTCATACGTACATACAAAGATAGCGCAGTTCTTAATACCCTTCTTATAGTGAGCTACATTATATTCTTCAAAGTTTTTAATAAAGTTGGCACAAGCAGCTCCATGAGATACAACAAGGACATTATCACCTTTTGTATTTTCCATGATTTCTGTGATAGTCTTTACAACTCTTTTTTGTACTTCATCCTGTGATTCTCCACCATAAGTTTTAAAGTAATCTAGATAAGGAAATGGTGGATTAAGACATTCATCTTTTCCTTCAAAGACACCAAAGTTCATTTCTTTTAATCCCTTTAAACGTGTATAAGGCATATTATGATGTGTCACTATTTCAAGTGTATCACTTGCTCTTTCACTTGTGCTGCAATAAGCATCATCAAGCTGAATATGATTGTCATCAAACCATTTTCCAGCCACTTCTGCCTGTTTAATTCCAATTTCTGTAAGAGGTGCATCACACCATCCCTGAATCTTATGCTGTAAATTAAATAAAGTCTGTCCATGACGCATTAAATAAAGTGTTTTCATTGTAATTTCTCCTTTATATTTGTACAATAAAATTATAAAACATGGTAGTTACTACCGTGCAAGAAAAAAGGAGTATTTCTTATGTATACAATGAAAGAAGTTTGTCAGATTGTTGGATGGAGCTATGAAACATTAAAATATTATTGTAAAGAAGGGCTTATTCCTAATGTAAAGAGAGATAAGAATAACTATCGTGTCTTTGATGAAAATAATATAGAATGGATCAAGGGCTTACAGTGTTTAAAGAAATGTGGAATGAGTTTAAAGGATATGCACATGTATCTTGATTATTGTATGCAAGGTCCTGTTTCTATTCCTGAGCGTGTAGATATGCTCAATGAGACAAAAGAAGATCTAGAAAGAAGACTATCAGAAATACAAGAATCTTTAGACTATATTGAACAGAAGAAAGAACTCTATAGAGATATGCAGGAAGGTAAGAAGCCTTATGTAAGTTATGTATATCATGTAGAGAATTAGGTGATACTATGATAGGTACAGTAGATTTTAATATGATTCTAGAATTGAATCGTTTCTTGAAGAAAGAAGGGTATGATTATTCTGTTCATTCTATTGGTGGATGTGCAAGTTGTGGTCTTAATTTGAGATGTGAGGGAGAAGAAAGTGATTTAGAAGATGTGATGAAGGTTATAAATGACTTTCTTAAGAAGAAGTGGTTAAAGGCTGTCCCTAGTTTAGAAGATTCCTATACTCTTGGTATCATCTCTACATTTCATAAGGAGGTCAAGTGATGTTTCAGTTAAACTATCAAAGTCATAAATCTGTCTATGAACAGATTGTAGACAATATTAAGGAACAGATTATGACAGGTGTATTAAAAGAAAATACTCAATTACCAACAGTAAGAGAACTCTCTCAACTATTAACAATTAATCCTCATACAGTTCAAAAAGCATTTCAGACATTGGACCAGGAAGGCTATATTTATACAATTGCGAATAAAGGTACTTTTGTATCATCAAGAAAACATGTAAAGATAGATGAACAGAAAGTCGATGATATGATTCAGGCGATTGTAGAAAGTTATAAAGAATTAATCCACATGGGTATGACTCAAGATGAAATACATAATAAGATTTTAGAATATATGAAAGGGAACCCTCATGATTAAAGTAAAAGACTTATATAAAGTGATTGATGGTGAGGTTGTCCTTGATCATCTCAATATGCAGGTAGAAGAAGGATCTATCTATGGTTTGATTGGTCCTAATGGAGCAGGTAAAACAACACTCATTAGACATCTGGTGGGTGTCTTAAAACAAGATGCAGGAAAGATTTTTATAGAATCACAGCCTGTTTATGAAAATATAGAAATAAAAAGAAAGATAGGCTATATTTCTGATGAGATGTATTTCATAGAAACAAACTTAGAAAGAAATGCGAAAGTCTATACAGACCTTTATCCATCATGGAATCAAGAAAAATTTGAAAAACTCTACAAAACATTTAAATTAAATCCTACAAAGAAGATACAGACATTCTCTAAAGGAATGAGAAAACAAGCATCATTTTGTTTAATTATGTCTACAATGCCTAAATATCTTATTTTAGATGAACCTATAGATGGATTAGATCCAATCGCAAGAAAATTAGTTTGGAAATATATTATTGATGATGTTGCCCAAAGGAATCTAACAGTTCTTATTTCTTCTCACAACTTAAAAGAATTAGAAGGGATAGTGGATCATGTAGGTATATTGTATAAAGGTAAGATTATGAAGGAATTTGATTTAGAATATATTCAAACGCATATTCATAAAATACAGGTTTCATTTGGAGATAAAGAAGTTCATTTAGATGATTTAAATATTGCGTATCAGGAGGAAAGAGGTTCAGTAAAAATATTGATTATTGAAGACTCTCTTTCTAATATTAGAAAGGTTATAGGAGATCAATCTCCGCTTATCTTTGATATACTTCCTTTAAGTCTGGAAGAACTCTTTATATATGAAGTAGGGGGAGAAGATGATGATGTCCAAAAACTCATATTTTAATAAAACTTTCTTTAAAAACCTTATGAAACGGTTCTGGATCATTGGTTTAGGGATGATGGTATCCTATGTTTTATTATATCTTTATCCTATCTACCAGGGTGCAAGTTCAGAGGGGTATCAATACTATGCAGCATATCTCAAGGGATCTTATTTTATAGGTAATCTTATTATCTCTACTATTGCGATACTTACAAGTGTGGCTTTACTCTATTTCTATCATAACCGTACAGCCTCTACAATTATTCATTCTATGCCTATTAAAAGATCAGAGCTCTATTGGACATCTTTTATTGCAGGAATGATTTTAATGTTTGTACCTCTTATTCTTACAACAGGGATACTCATATTCTATGGTAAAACAATTCCTTTATATTATAGAGAACTTTCAATCAACCATTGTCTGAGCTGGTTTTTGATTCAAAGTGCACTCATATTCTTTGCGTATGGCATTACACAATTCTGTGGTATTATCACGGGTAATCTCTATACACATTGTATATTAGGAGTATTTTTTAATAGTTTACCTTGGCTTAGTTCACAGTTTTTTACTATTCTTAAATCAGCCTTTACTTATGGTGTAGAAGAACCTTCTGTCGCTTTTGAGAACTATTCTACTGCCTTCAATTATGTATTAAATCTAGAAAAATGGCTCACATTACGTACTATTGCTTATTTGACTATTTATATTGCGATAGGTATCAGTTTAGTCTTTATTGCCTACTTCATTTATAAACGTGTTAAATTAGAATACATTGGTTCTTCTGTTGTTTTTGACCGTTTAAAAGATATAGTTGTCATTATAGGGACTCTTGTACTCTCTTCATTTGTGACATTCTTATTTATATCCAATGAAACATCTATTCATACAATGCGTATCACTTTTGTGATTATAGGTATCATTGATTCATTTATAGGTTACTATATTTCAAGAATGATTGCAGATATGACACTTTATGTCTTTAATAAGAAGAACTTTAAGAAGTTTATCATCTATCTTGTGGTCTTCTCACTCATGTGCGTCTTCTTTGTATTTGATATCACAGATGAAGAAAATAAGATTCCAAAAACAGGTACTGTATCTTATGTGACATTCAGTTCTGATTATTCAGGTAATCAGGATGTTAAACTGAATGATTCAGATACAATAGATATAATTCATGATATACATAAAGATATCTTAAAAGCACCACATAACTCTAATGATTCTTCTCATTATTTCAACATTACTTATCATCTCGTAGATGGTAAAACACTCACACGTTCCTACAACATATCACAGGAGTGCTTCGATAAATATGTGAAGAATGATATGAAGTCTCTTTATACAAATGTCTCTTATATGAATCAGATTTTTAGAAATATGCATTGGGTAGAAGTATCTGTTATGAACTATAAAGATGATACAATGGACGATACAGTCTATTTAAAAGAAGATGACTTTAGAGGTTTGAAATATGCCTTAAGAAAGGACTATGAAACTCTTTCGATGGATACTATTTCAGACGCAATTAATAACTATAAATATAGTATTGAAGTCATTAATGATGCAGATTATGTACTCACTTTCTATATTAATAAGGATTTTGAGAATACAGTGACATACTTTAAAAAGAGAGGTTATAAATTAGTGGCGAAAAACTCATAGGCTTGCCTATGGGATGAAAGCCACATAATTT
>NZ_FR898792.1:14323-35574 GCF_000437715.1 Catenibacterium sp. CAG:290 | reverse complement strand
TGATTCACCTACTGCCTTGAAGGCTGCACAGTGAATGACTGCATCAAGCTTGTTTTCCTTGAATACTTCTTCTGTCTTATCTTCATCTAAAACGTTAAATTCATAAAACTTTACTTTCTTACCAGTAATTTCATGAATGGCATCTAAGGCTTCTGGTTTTGAATTTGAGAAGTCATCGATGACTACAACATCATGTCCGCTCTGTAGTAATTCTACACAGACATGACTACCAATATAACCTGCACCACCTGTAACTAATACATTCATATTTATTCCTCCATAAACTTTGCAGCCACCATATATGACAGCTGCCATAGCCAAATCACTATTCTATTTGACTCTTATATTTTACAACGAAATCGTTCGTAACAAAAGACTGAATTATCATAGTGAAGCGCCCATCTTGTTTTCTTGCAAAAAGAACCATCTTTAATAAGATGGCTCTTTGTTTAAATTTCTTTAAATGAATCAATCACTTTTGTTACTCCTGGTAACTTCTGATATTCTTCTCTTTTATTTGCAGAATCGATTACGATTATATTTCTACATCCTGCTTTATAGGCATTCTCAATACCACTTAGGGAGTCTTCAACGATTAAGCAGTCACTTATATCTACTCCTAGAATATTAGCTGCTTTCTTGAACATCATGATCTTATTATCATATGTTCCATCATCATAAACAATATCATCAGGATTAATCCAATGATCAAGATGGAATGATTCTACAAAGAAATCAATATTTGGTTTAATGGATGCACTTGCGATAGTAAATGGAATGTTGTTGTTTTTAAGTTTATCAAAGAATTCTGTAGCGCCAGCAACTAAATGAAATGTTTCTTTATCTTCCTTACAGAATTCACGATAGTACTGTTCTTTAAGTAAAGAATATTTCTGTTTCACTTCATCTGTACATTGTCCATCAAACATATATTCAATGATCTTATTATTAGGAACACCATTGAAATGTTCATGTAGCTCTTCTTCGCTAATTCCATGATGTCTTATTTCCTCGGAAATCTTTCCCCAGGCTAATACATGTTTTGGATTGTCAAAAAACAATGTTCCATTAAAATCAAATATAACTCCTTTATAAGAATTCATAACTATACCTCTTTCGTTTCTGATACGCCCTTATACCAATAAGCACTTGCTTTTGGATAACGTTTCTGTGTTTCATAGTCTACATAGAATAAGCCATAACGCTTATTATATCCATTAGTCCATGAGAACATATCCATTAATGACCATACAAAGTAGCCCTTTACATTAACACCCACTTCAACTGCCTTTAATGCATACTGTAAATGTTTCTTGATATAATCAATTCTTGGTGCATCATCAATCACACCATCAACAAATTCATCTTTATAACCCATACCGTTTTCTGTAATATAGATACACTTGTAGTTTGGATACTGCTGACGAATACGCACTAACATATCAAACATACTTTCTGGATGAATTAACCAGTCCCAGTCAGTTCTAGGAATACCTTCTTTTTCCATTCTACGTCCTACATTCTTTAAGCAGAAACGTGAAGTACCCTTTTCACCTGTACCATTATGATGGATATCATTCTCACCATCATAATACTGAATGAAACGTGACTGATAATAGTTCATACCCATGTAGTCAATTAAGACAGCTGCTTTCTTCATAACTTCAAAGTCTTCATCTCTTAAATCTAGCTGGCCATTATTTATAGCTACTAAACGATCTACGATTTCCATTGTTTCAGTAGAGTAATATCCTTTGAAAGTTGCATCTAATAAGAACTGGTTCTGTAATACATCTTCGTTCTTTGCAGCCTGGATATCATCTAAGCTGTTTTCATCATAAGGATATTTATATTCTAATGACTGTACACAGCCAATCTGTCCTTTATATCCTGCTTCTTTATAAGCAACAACAGCTTTCGCATGAGCAAGCATCATATTATGCATAATCTGGAATGCTTTTGTCATATTATATTTTTCACCATTAGGGAATGTTCCTTCAATATAAGTGTTTGTAGCTACTGCCCAGATTTCATTGAAAGTAAACCAATATTTAACTTCATCCTTATATTCTTCAAAACAGAACTTTGCATAGTCTACAAATGCATCTACTGTTTCTCTATTTAAGAAATCACCCTTCTGATATAAAGTATCAGGTGTATCAAAATGATGTAATGTGATAAATGGTTCTACATTATTCTTATGACATTCCTGGAACACTCTATGATAGAAATCAATACCTTCCTGATTGATTTTTCCTGTACCATCAGGGAAGATACGTGCCCATGAAATTGAGATACGAATTCCATTAATACCAAACATTTTACATAGTTTTAAGTCTTGTCCATACTGGTGGTAGAAATCACTGGCAGGATCTGCCTTGAAACGACCCTGCTTTGCAAGAAAGTCGTCCCAAGACACTTTACCTTTACCATATTCTAATGTACTACCTTCACACTGATAAGCAGCTGTAGCGCCACCAAAGATAAAATCATCAGAGAATTTCATGTACTTAACCTTCCTTTTCCTGTTCAACGATAAATTCAACAGCACCCTTAGGATCACGAGTTAACTGAATATACTGAGCACCCTTAGTCGCAATGACTTTAGTACCTTCTTTTGCATCCTGTTTTACTTCTTCTAAATGAGCCTGTACCTGTGGAGATAAGACAACGACATCATAGTTCTTTAAGATATCATAGTGATTACCATAAGCACTTGCAGTGGCATCTACTGGTAAACCAGTTTCTTTAGCCCCTTCTTTAACAGCATTCGCAAACATAGCACTTGTACCAGCGCCTACACATAATACTAATACATTGATCTTCTTATCTAACTGAAGAGGTTCATTTGTTTCAGGTTCTTCTTCTTTAACCTGTTCTTCTAATGCTTCTAAAGCTTCTTTCTGTTTTTCTTCTTCTAATAATGAAGCGTCATATGCTTTAACGAATGGTAAGTAAATAATACCATCTACGACAATAAGTAATACTGCAAGTAATACTGCTAAGAAACTAATACCTGTACCTAAGATTAAACCAATTGGAGCTGGAGTAGCCCAAGGTAATACATAAATGAATGAGTTCATTTTTAATACATCAACGAAGAACTTGAATAATGATACGTTCACCATTGGTGCAAGTAAGAATGGAATAAAGAAATAAGGGTTTAATACGATTGGAGTCGCAAATAATAATGGTTCATTAACTGCGAAACATACTGGAATGAAAGTAGTTTTACCAACAGCTTTTAACTGTTTAGATCTAGCAAATAACATAAATAAGAATGGAACAACTAGAGTAGCACCTGTACCACCCATTGTACCTACGAAGTTACCTAAACCTACTGTTAATACATTTGCAGCCTGATGTCCTGCTTTAAATAATACTAAGTTTGCATCTACATTTGCATAGATGATTGCAGCGATAGCTGGTTCAACAATACTTGGACCATGTACACCAACGAACCAGAACATTGCCATTGCACCCCAGATAATACAGATTCCTAAATAACCATCTGCAGCTGTGAATAATGGCTGTAATAATGTGATGATTGCTTCTGCAAAAGTATAACCAAATAAATTACGAACAATTAAATCAATAATAACACATACCAATACTGAGAAAGAGAATGGGAACACATCTCTGAACATCTGAGAGATTGTACCTGGTACTTCTTTTGGCATATGAATAGTGACATCTTTTTCAACACAGAACTTATACATCTTAACTGTGATGAATGCAGCGATGAATGAAGCAAGTAAACCTTTAGTACCTAAATAAGTAGTAGAGATACCAAGCTTTACATCACTGACTGCTAACATAAAGAAACCACAAATACTTGCAAGCATAACTGAAGTTGTGTTGATTACTTTACCTTCTGGTAAACGACGATTCATGCTTTCAGCTAAGCACTTTGCAGTTGTTGCTGATACTAGTAAACCAACAATACCCATTGAATAGTTATAGACTTTCCACAACCATGTTGAGACATCTGCTGGCAACTTAATTCCAAAGATTTCTGGAATTGAAGCAGCTAAGATAAATACACTTGAGAATAAGATGGCTGGCATTGCAGTTAAGAAGCCATCACGTACAGCACCTAAATAAATATTTTGAGCAATTTTATCGAAAAATGGTTTACCTTTTTCAATTTTCTTAATGACAGCGTCTAACATTATTTTGTCCCTCTTTCTCTATATAAAGTAATAAAATCTTCAATAACATCTCTTAATAAGATTGTAGTCATCAAATGATCCTGTCCATGAATGAAGATAAATCCCATTTCCATATCTTCACCACGTGCTTCTTGCTGAAGAATAGTTGTCTGAGACTGATGTGCGAGATTGATATTTTCATCCGCTTCCTTTAACTTTTCTTCTACATTATCAAAATTACCTGCACGCATTTCTTTTAATAATTCTAATAAAGTACTTCTTGCATCTCCTGAGTAAGCTACGATTTCAAAGCCTACCATACTTAATTCATCTTTAGTCATTTTCTTTTTTCTCCTCTTTTGTTTTCTACAACTACAGTGTAATCGCATTCATCACATTTGTCAACAAATATAAACAATACAAAACAAATAATTAAACATTTGCAAACATTTATGATAAAAAAACAAGCTAAATCATTTTCTGTATGTTTGTTTTTGTTTGTTTTGTGTTGATTTAGATTATTTTGAATGATATACTGACACTGACAAGGAGAGTGAAAACATGTTAAAAAAGGAACGTCTTGTAAGAATTACACAGATGGTCAATCAAAAAGGTATTATTTCTATTAATGAAATTATGGAACAATTAGAAATCTCTGATATGACCGCAAGAAGAGATTTAGATGAATTAGAGAAATCTGGTAAGTTATTAAGAGTACATGGTGGTGCACAGAGTTTATCTTTTAGTATGGATCATGAACGTTCTCATTTAGAGAAGTCTTCTGTACAGATAGAAGAAAAAACAAGAATTGCGCATAAAGCAGCAAGTCTTATTCAAGAAGGAGAAACTATATTCTTAGGTCCTGGTACTACTATTCAGTTATTAGCTGAGCAGTTATGTGGACGTAATATTAGAGTAGTTACGAATTCTCTTGCAGTATTTAATATCTTGAGTGGTCATACTCCTACTGATGTAACGTTAACAGGTGGAGAATATCGTAGTAATACAAATACCTTTGTAGGTCCTATCACTAATATGGTATTAAGTAAATTAAGATATACAAAAGCCTTTATTGGGTGTAACGGTATCTTTAATAGTGGTATTACAACTTATTCATTAGAAGAAGGAGAATCACAGGGAATACCTTTAGATAATGCGAAGAATAGATATTTACTTGTAGATTCTACTAAGTTTAATCGTTCTGACTTTTATATCTTCTATGATCTATTTAACTTTGATGCAGTCATTACCGATAATGAGATTGATCCTGATGTGTTAAAACATTATAAAGAATATACAACTATTGTAACGGTATAGGGAGAACTCACTATGAAAAAGACTGGAATCTGCCCAAAATGTAATCATGATAAAATTATTATTATTAAAGATCAGCTCCATGAAAATGGTGGTGGTAATATTTCTCAAATAACGAATCATATTAATAAGCCTTCGCAAGTTTTCGCTATATTCAAAGAGGGAAATACCGCAAAGAAGACTTTCTATATTTGTGAGAATTGTGGTTATATTGAAGAATACTTAGACAAGGAAGAAATCAAGAAATTGCTTAATTATAAACCTGTTGGTAGTAAGATAAAGGATATCTTCAAATGATTATACAAGCCGTGCAACACGCACGGCTTTTTAGATACAAAAAAATCAGAAGACAGCATCTGTCTTCTGACTGTTGTTACTCAGGCTTTTTAGGATCCTTAAGTGATTCTGATAAAGTTGTAAGTGTACCAGCTAACCCTGCTAAGTCATTAGGTACAATAATCTTTGTAGCTTGTCCATCAGCTAAGTTCTTTAATGCTTTTAATCCTTCTAACTGGATATAAGCTGATTCAGGATTTGCTTCATTAATATACTGAATAGCTTTAGCTTGTGCTTCATAAACAAGTCTTAATGCTTCAGCCTGACCTTCAGCCTTCGCAATCTGTGCTTCTTTTTCAGCTGTTGCACGTAATACAAGAGATTCCTTATCCCCTTCTGCATTTAAGATAGCAGCCTGTTTTTTACCTTCAGCAACTAAGATAGCTTCACGTCTTTCACGTTCTGCACGCATCTGTTTTTCCATTGCTTCCTGAATATCTCTTGGAGGAAGAATGTTTTTAACTTCTACTCTAGTTACTTTGATACCCCATGGATCAGTAGCATCATCAAGAATAGATCTCATCTTAGAGTTAATGATATCTCTTGATGTTAATGTGTCATCTAATTCAAGTTCACCAATAATATTTCTTAATGTAGTTGCAGTTAATGTTTCAATCGCATTAATTGGTCTTACTACACCATAAGTAAATAACTTAGGATCTGTGATAGAGAAATAGACTACTGTATCAATCTGCATTGTAACGTTATCTTTAGTAATAACTGGCTGTGGAGCAAAGTCCATAACCTGTTCCTTTAATGATACACGGTTAGATACACGATCAATTAAAGGAATAAGAATATGTAAACCTACATTTAATGTACGGTCATATGCACCGATTCTTTCTACTACATAAGCATATGACTGTGGAACAATCTTTACTGTACTGAAAATAAGAATAACAACAATTGCGATTAATAAAATCATTAAAATAAAACCTAACATCTTAGTTCGCCTCCTTTTTTACAACTAGATGTGCACCTTCAATTGCGACAACTTCTCCATATTCTCCTTCTTCTAAAGTCAAATTATGAAGTGAAGACGCTGACCAAATCTGATTTTTAATTCTTACTTCACCCATATGATCTGCATCAATTCTCTTAATAACGAGTGCATGAGACCCTATAAGTGCATCATTATTCGTATGTATTATATTGCCCTTCAGACTTTTTACAGCCATAGGACGTGCCACTATTGCGCATATAACAGATACTACTAGAAATATACCAACCTGTATTGGAACCGATACATTTAATAAGCAGGCAATCATTGCCACAAAAGCACCAATCACAAACCAGACACTTACTAGTGATACCGTGAGTATTTCTACTACAATACACGCAACCACAACACCTGACCACACTACCAAACTATCCATTCAGTCTTCCCTCCTTGTAGTCAACAATGAGAACTTCATGAACAATGTCATATGTTCCTTTAAACTTATAAACATTCTTTTCATTGAAATCGAGAGGAATCAAATCAGCAAGTTCTTTAATAAATGGTTTATTGGTGATTCTTCCATAGGACTTACCTCTTGATATCTTATGAAGCTGGTCCTGTGGATAGATTCCGTCATTGATGGCTTGCTTTCCCACGGGTTTGATACCGATACAATGATTGTCATAATCAATACCTAATAGAACATAATTCACATTTTCAAAATGCATACATGCTGTCGTATTCAATGTAATATTTGTTTCATAAATGGAGACGACAGATGCATTCAGTTCGTTTGTATTCCAGACAAAGTTCATGTTTATCACCTCCAATATCATTGTATTATTTTTATTATTTTTATTCAACAAAAATTGTAAAATGAGAAAAAGCTATAATATTAAGACAGTATTTCTACTGTGTTGGGTCTCATAATCAACACTTAACATATTCAAAAATCCAATGATTCATTCATAGAAGACACAAAAAAACTTCTGTTTTTATACAGAAGTTAAAAGAGTCTCTTTAATTCTTTTGCCACACCATCGTGCAATACATCTTCACAGATGATTGATGCATGATGATAAATCATAGGAATTGCATTCTTCATAGCAATTGGATGTCCTACTGTTTTAAACATTTCTATGTCATTGGCTCCATCACCAAAACAATAGCTATCATCAACATCTAAGCCATAATAGTTCAGCATTGTTTCAATACCATGACCTTTAGAAGTATCTATATTAGATACTTCAATGTTTAAGCTATCATCATGTTTTTCATAGAAGAAAGCCCCTAGTCTTTCAATAAGTCCTACGCTGTCTTCTTTTTTATTATATCTAATTTCTAATTTAATTGTTTTCTTTAGTACTTCATCTAAATCATAATCGTTGCATAAAGAGTCCATATCAATATTACACCAAGCATAGAACTCATACATATGTGGTGACTCCTTCTTTAAATAACAACGATCAGTTGTAAGAAGTATATATTCATAACCTTGTGATTCCACATATTCAATAAGTTTCTTTGTTTCATCATAAGGTAATGTTAAAGAATCTATTGTTTTTCCTTCAGTCACAATATGTGCTCCATTAGCTAATACAAAGCCATCAAAACCAATGGATTTCACTTCTTTAGAAATAAATCCAGTTGGTCTACCACTTGCGATAAAGCATTTATGGCCTAATTTCTGTACTCTATGAATTTCATCAATCGTATTCTGACTAATACCAATCTCGGGATGGTAGATAGTACCATCAATATCAAAAAATATCGCTTTCATTATTTCCTCCAAAAAAAAGATAGCGCGAACGCTATCTCTTACTGTAAGTATGTAGTGTTTTCTAACATGACACCGCAGCCTTCAGCAACACAATCAAGTGGTGTATCAGCTACGAATACAGGAACCTTTAATCCCTGTTCAAGGAACTTGTCTAAATTCTTTAATAAAGCTCCTCCACCAGTTAAGAAGATACCCTTATTTACGATATCTGCAGATAATTCAGGTGGTGTCTGTTCAAGAACCTGCTTAGCAGCAATTAAGATTGTTTCACAAACTTCTCCTAAAGCAGAAACTGTTTCAGCTTCATTCATTTGGATAGTCTTTGGAAGACCAGTTACTAAGTCTCTACCACGGACATCCATAACTGTTTCTTCGTTAGGCTGGAATGCACAACCGATCTGTTTCTTAACTTCTTCAGCTGTAGCATCACCAATTAATAACTTATATTTATCTTTTACGTATTTAATGATTTCCTGATCCATCTTGTCACCAGCAATCTTTAATGACTGAGATGTAACGATATCACCTAATGAAAGTACAGCAACGTCTGTAGTTCCACCACCGATATCGATAACCATGTTTCCAGATGGTTTAGAAATATCAAGACCAGCACCAATAGCAGCTACTTTTGGTTCTTCTTCGATATATACCTTCTTAGCACCACATCTTAAAGCAACATCCTGGATGGCACTCTTTTCGATTGAAGTAATGTTAGATGGACAACAAATTAAGATTGTTGGTCTAGCAAAAATTCCTTTTAAATTTAGTTTATTGATAAAGTGTGTTAGTAAGATTTCAGTAGTCTGGAAATCAGCAATAACACCATCCTTTAATGGACGGATTGCTTTTAATTTTCCAGGAGTCTTTCCAAGCATTTCTCTTGCTTCTTCACCAACAGCAACAGGTCTATTTGTTTCTACATTAATAGTTACAACACTTGGTTCATTTACTACAATTCCTTCTCCTTTAGCATAGATAAGGATATTTGCAGTACCAAGGTCAATACCAATTTCTTTTGATAAGCTCATACCTTTTTCCTCCTTGTAAGCATTTCTATTTTATCATTTTATTCATATTATTCAAGTCAATTAATTAAAAAATATTGGCTTTAAATCAATAAAAACTTAACGTACCAAAATTAAGTATAAATTGTGCAAATAAGTATCCGAGCGCCACACTCGCGACTACATAGAAGACATAAAACTGGCTGATTCTGCCCTTTCTCAAGAAGCGTTCGAAGTCAAAAGCCTGCAAGCCATACATAGCTAATAAGACAGAAATAATATAGACTAAAATATTAACTGTACGATAAATCATAATATCCTCCCTTGACACTATTTAACCATTTCAGCAATCAAAATACAACTATTTGATATTTCAAATGATTTCTAGTACAATTTTAAATGAGGTGATTGATATGCATGTACGCGCATCAGAAATTAAAGATCTAAGTCGTGTGATGGATCTTATTAATCAAGCAAAAGAATATTTCAAAGATAATGATATTAACCAATGGCAAAAAGGATATCCTGACATTAGCACAATACTAGACGATATTATATCAGGAAACAGTTATGTTCTTTCTAAACATTCCCATACGTATGGCACAATGCATTTTATTATAGGAATAGAACCTAGCTATGTAAGAATCTACAATGGCCATTGGCTTACTGATACTAGACACTATGGTATTATTCATCGTTTTGCGATTGATAATAATCATAAAGGAAATGGCTATGCAAAAAAATTATTGGATTATGCAGTCAACATATGTAAACAGAGTGGTACTCCTTCTATTCGTTTAGATATTGAAAAGAATAATAAACCAATGAGAGAATTTATATTAAAGAATGGATTTAAACATTGTGGTACTGTTCGTTTAAAAAACAATGAAGAGAGAGAAGCTTACGAAAGATTGATTTGAAACTGTGTGTAAACACAGTTTTTTTATTTTATTTTTACATTTTTTTAACATATATAAGAAACAAATATACTATAATTCATTTAGGAGGATTCTTATGAAAAATTTAAAATTCTATATCATATTTTCTTCTCTTTCTATTCTTACTATTTGATTGGTACTATTCAAGAACACTCAATCTAGATTATATTAAGATTATCATTTTTTCTCTTACAATTGTATTTGCTTATCAATTACTTATTTAGTCTTATGCAGTCACTTATGACTGTCCCTTTAATATTAATATTATTTGTATTTTAAGTTTAATTCATTGACAATTTTCTCATATATACATTTGAATTAAAATTTACCTTATGTTAAACTGTCATTGTCATTTTTAAAAATGACTTTGCTTTTTTCTTCTTGTATTTATAGTTATTAACTAGAAATATAAGGTCTTCCAAGCAAAAAGGGTAATGTTTCACGTGAAACATTACCCTTTTACTTTTTATGATATTCTTCATACACAAGATTCTTATTTAATTTGCGAATCTTTGCGACTTCTTTAATAGCATCCTTCTTAGACATACCTTTTTCTACAAACTCATCTACATGTTCTGTAATTGTCTGGTCAAAAGTCTCTTCTTCAGCAACTTCAGTACCACCTTCAACCACAATAACCATTTCACCCTTTAATTCATCTACTACTTCTAATACTTCAGAAATAGTACCTCTTAGAATTTCTTCATGTTTCTTAGTTATTTCTCTACATAACGCTATTCTTCTATCACCTAATACTTTCATCATACATTCTAATGTTGCCTTGATTCTATGTGGGGCTTCATAGAATACGATTGTATAAGTGATATTTTTTAATTTTTCTAATTCTTTTGTCTTATTTTTATTTGTATGACTTAAGAAACCATAGAACATGAATGGCTGTGGTGCAATACCAGAGACAACTAAAGCATCTAAACAAGCATTACATCCTGATAAAGGAACGACATTATATCCTGCATCAATAGTCGCAAGAACCATTTCATAACCTGGATCACTAATTGCAGGATACCCTGCATCACTTACTAATGCAACTGACTCCCCTTCTTCTAATAATGATAGAAGTTTAGGGATCGCAACATGCAGATTATGTTCATGATGAGAAATAAGCTTAGCTTCAATATTAAAGTGATTTAATAATTTTACTGTATTACGTGTATCTTCTGCTGCAATATAGTTTACACTCTTCATAACATCAATACATCTTGGTGTCATTTCACTTAAATTACCAATAGGTGTTGGTACAAGGTAAAGTGTCGCTTTTCCATTTTCAAAACTCTTTTGTCTATTTAACATTCATCTCACCTACTAACTGTTTTACTTCATCTGAATAGCTTCCATCTTCATTATGTGTATATAATGGAGGTTCAATCTTTAATCCTGTTTTGCCTAAGAAAGCACCTTCGATTAAAAATGTATTACATTCTTTTCCTTCTTTAGGATAGACAAAACGGATACGTTTAGGTTCTATTCTATATTTTTTAAATAATTCAATTGTTTCAATAAAACGGTCTGGACGATAGACCATTGAGAAACGACCATTTTGGTCTAGAATCTTTGCGGCTGATGCAATAATTCCTTCTAGATCTATTTTAATTTCGTGACGTGCAATAGTGACATAAGGGCTCTCATTGACATGGGACTTCTCACCTAATTTAAAAAATGGTGGATTACATACTATTGCTTTAGTACGTGGAGCATACTTCACATACTCCTTAATATCATCATGAATAATTTCTACCTGATCTTCTACATGATTTAATTTTACATTTCTTTCTGCAATCTCTACAGCTTCCTTTTGAATTTCAACACCAATAATCTTCTTATGAGTTCGTTGTGTTAAGATTAATGGTATAGCTGCATTATTTGTCCCAAAATCTACAATTGTCTTCATATCCTTTGTGATTGCACAAAAGTTTGCCAATAAAACAGTATCCAGAGAAAAGGTAAACATATCTCTTCTCTGGATGATTTTCATATCATTATAACCAAGGAGATGATTAATTTCTTCGTTCATCTTTCTTTCCTTTTGGATTATTACCTTTGATATTTCTTGGCTTCTGATTATTCTGTTTTTGTTTATGCTGTTGTCTTGGCTTCTTTTGTTTTGGTTTATCGTGTTTCTTTTCTTTTTTAGGTGCTAGTTCTTCTAAGATACGTCTTTCCTTTTTAGGAGCTGGTTTCTTATCGATATCAGATAGAGGAATAAATAAAATACTTCCTTCACAATCAATCTTCACTAAATCAGAAATAACGTTTAAACCAACAACCTTACACTGTTTATCATCATAACGAATAAATGAACCAATCTTAGGGAATTTCTTTTTAACTTCCTTATAGGCCTCATCTTCATACTTTAAACAGCATAATAAACGACCACATACACCTGAAATCTTGTCAATATTAATCGCAAGTAACTGATTCTTAGCCATATTGATAGATACACCATCAAACTCACCTAAGAATGAGTTACAGCATAGTGGTAAGCCACAATTTCCAATACCACCTACAATTTTAGCTTTATCTCTAGGTCCTACCTGTCTTAATTCAATACGACATTTAAAAACACTTGCAAGTTTCTTTAATAAATCTCTGAAGTCTACACGTTCATCAGATGTATACATAAAGATCACCTTAGAAGCATCTAATGTATATTCACAATTGATCAAATGCATATCAAGGTTTGTTTCCGCAATGATTTCTTTACAGATTTCAAATGATTTTTGTGCCTTAATTTTATTGATATTATATACTTCAATGTCTGCTCTATTCGCAACACGTTTAATTCTTTTTAATTCGTTATCTAATTTAAATTCTGATAAGTCTGTAAGATCCGAAATGATTTCTCCCATTTCTAGCCCTCTTACAGTTTCTACTACTACTTTATCTCCTTTTTTGACATCTAAGTCTGTAGAGAAGTAATAATATTTACCAGCGCTATTAAATCTAACAGCCGCTAATCTATCCATTTCATCAAACTCCCTTCAATACTTTATATACCATACCATCTAGTAATAATGCAAGATTGACATTATTGTTGAGTCTTTCAGCATATTCTAATATGATTTCTATTTTCTGTAATATTTTACCATCTTCTGGCATCTTCTCAAAGAAATCTTTATGTTTCACAAATAATACAGGTATGGAATGTTTCACGTGAAACATATCTCTCATACCTAACACCAGAAGATTTAAGAATAATGCATAGGCTTCTTTATTCTTCTTATACTTCTTACCTAGATTAATCTGCAAATTGATCAATAAATCTGATGGTTTCATATATAAATCTTCAATAAAGTAGAATACATAATTCTTAACATCAAAATATAACTCACTATCCTTATACTCATTACATTCTTCAATCGAATCAAATAGATGAGGAAGAACCATAGAATCTTCTTCATCTACCCCTTCATTCTTTAGTTTTAATTCTAAAGAATGCTTAGATTCAGGAAGCAATTTAATCACCTGACATCTAGATTGAATAGTAGGTAGTACTTTATTAATATTCTTTGTTGTAAGGATTGCATATACTTCTTCTACAGGTTCTTCTAAGAACTTTAATAAGCTATTCATTGCCTGAGTTGTCGCATTATCAATATTTTTAAGAATATATACTTTTCCATTATTCTCTACACTTGATTTCACAAACTCTTCCTGAATATGATCAATATCAGATTTCTTAATAGAAGACTCTTTACCATCACATACAATCATATCAGGATAAAGACCTTCTTTAATTCGTATACAGTCATCACAAGTTTCACATGCCAGTGTATCTTCATGGCATATATAAGACTGGGCAATAAATGTCGCAATGTCATCCGTATGATCCCCTACTAGAAGAAATGCATGAGTCTTTTTATTCTCTTTAAAACTCTTCTCTAAGATACGATAGAAGATAGGTTGTGTTTCTTTTAAGAATTCTTTCATAGTCTATCCTTTACAATTTCATAAACCTGACGATATACTTCTTCAACTGGTAAAGAAGCATCTACCTTCACAATTCTATCTGGGAACTTATCACAGATCATTTGATAACCATCATACACTTTATGATGAAAATCCAATGATTCTAAATCTAATCTATTGACTTCTCTATCCCCCGTAATACGCTTTAAAGCGACTTCAGGTTTTACATCAAAGAAAATAGTTAAATCAGGAAGAATACCATCTGTTGCAAAAAGATTCATGTTGTAGATATTATCTACGCCAATACCTCTTCCAATTCCCTGATAAACTAGAGAACTATCAATAAAACGATCGCATATCACAATACCATCTTCCTTTAATACAGGAAGTACTTTTTCTACTAGATGCTGTCTTCTGCTTGCTGCATAAAGTAAAGCTTCAGTTCTTGCATCCATCTTCGTATTATTGACATCAGTAATCACATCTCTGATCTGTTCTGCGATATCTACCCCACCAGGTTCTCTACTAAAAGTGATATTATATCCTTCTTCAATAAACTGTTTATGTAACATCTTTGCAATAGTCGTTTTACCACTGCCTTCTCCACCTTCAAAAGTAATAAATAAACTCATATCATACGCTCCTTCAAACATTAATATTATATGTGATTTACAATGTTTTTTCCATAATTAAAAAGAAGGTTCTTAGACCTTCTTTCTACCTTCAAATGATTTTAATAATGTGAGTTCGTCTGCATAGTCAAGAGAACTTCCAATTGGTAAACCATGCGCAATACGTGTTGTATTGACACCCTTTTTATCTAATAGCTTTGCAAGGAAGAGTGCAGTTGTTTCCCCTTCTCTTGTCGCATTTGTCGCAATAATCACTTCTTTTGTATCAGGAGTAATACGATCAAATAAACTCATGATATTCAAATCATCCATAGTCTTGCCATCCATAATAGAAATTGTACCACCTAATACATGATATAACCCATGGTACTCTTTCATCTTTTCCATTGCAAAGACATCCTTAGGAGATTCTACAACACATATTGTAGACTGATCTCTTTCGTGGTCAGCACATATCTCACACTTATCCCCTTCACTTAAATTACCACATATAGGACAAGTATGGACATTTTCTTTAAATGAAGTCAGTGCCTGTGAGAATCTTTTTACATCTTCTTCTGACATATCATAAATCGCATAAGCCATTCTTTCAGCACCTTTATTTCCAATACCTGGCAACATTTTAAAACATGTCATTAACTCTTCAAAACTCTTTGGATATTCCATATTACATAAAAGAAGATAAATCTAATCCACCAGTGAGGGATTTCATATTTTCTTCTTTCTCCTTTTCTACCTGACTGATTCCCTGATTAATCGCAATCATCATCAAGTCTTCTAACATATCTTTATCATCCATAAGATCCTGACTGATATGTAATTCAGTAATCTGATACTTACCATTGATTTTACCTGTAATCAAATTATTCTGACATGAGAAATTAAAACTCTTGTTTTCTAATTCTTTTTGTTGATTTGAGGCTGTTTCACCCATTTTCTTTGCGGTTTCTAAAAGCGAATTGAAATCCATTTTTAATCCTCCTTAAATTCTACAATATCTTCACCAAACATATCTAAAGCATACTTCTGCGCATCATTCAAATCGACTCTTTTTAAATCATATCCATCAATATGTTTTAATGTGATTGGTCTCGCCTGAGGAAGCTGTTTGCTTCTTGCAAGCTGAATATAATGTTGTCTCATCTCTAACCATGCATCATGCTGCATACCAATGAATTTATATTCATGTCCTAATACATCCTTAATTAAAGATGATAACTGTTTATAATTCTTATAATAGTTTGCAGCATTCACATCAGGCATTAATTCAAACTCAATAATTAAACCATCTCTACTTGCTGCAACTGGACGACCCTGAGATAACATACTTGCTGCTTTGGCTGTATTCATATTAGCCATATAACGTCTAATCACTGGCCACTTCTCCTGTACTTCATTTAAGATCTTACGATCTGCCTGTACAAGAATATTTAATATATCACTTTGATCTACTTCGATATTATCATCTGATGCATATGTTTCTGGTTCTTCTTTCTTTTCATAATTGAATTGAGGTACTGGTTGTTCAGCCTTCTTTTCAATGACTGGTTCTTCAATCTCTTCTTCAATTGGTTCAAAGACAGGTTCTTCCATGATTTCTTCGATTGGTTCTTCTTTAACTTCAACCTTCTTTACTTCTACAGGTTTTACAGGTTCTTCTTTAATAGGTGTATATTCAATCTTCTGACTTGGTGCGTGTTCTTGATTACATAATCTTAATAATGCAAGTTCAAAATAAATATGTGGATCAGTCGCTCTGATGTACTTCTCACTTGCATCCATCAATATATCAATAAAGTTAAAACATTCATCACTTGAAATATAAGGCACAATGTTTTCTAAGTCTTTTTGTGTCATGACTGACATAATAGAAGTATCTTTTGTATTCCTATAAACAACTATGTCTTTTAATATATCAATTAAATCAAATGTTAATCTCTTAATATCAATACCACTCTTATCCATCTTATCTAATATCTTTAAAGATTCAGACATATTCTTAGATAATAAAACCTTCAATAAGTTTGTCTTATCATCCATGGATACAATACCATAAATAGTATGAATATCCTCAATGCTTAAATGATCATCATTATAGGCAAGACATTGTTCAAGGATAGATAATGCATCTCTCATCCCACCATTCGCAAGTCTCGCAATTAATTCTAAGGATCCATCATCATATGTCTTACCTTCCTCTTTTAAGACATACTGCATTCTTTGTACCATTTCCTGGTCAGTGAGTCGTGTAAAATCAAATCTCTGACATCTAGAAATAATAGTAGGTAAGATCTTATGTGGTTCTGTTGTCGCAAGAATAAAGATGACATGTGCTGGTGGTTCTTCTAATGTCTTTAATAATGCATTAAAAGCGCCAGGTGACATCATATGTACTTCATCGATAATATAAACTTTATATTGTCCCTGTGTCGGTGCATATTTCACCTTATCAATCAGACTTCTTACTTCTTCTACCCCATTATTGCTGGCAGCATCTATTTCAATAACATCTGGATGTGTTCCGTTTTCAATCTGTTTACAATTCTCACATTCACCACATGGTTTAGGATCACCTGTACAATTAACTGCCTTAGCTAATAACTTTGCGACAGTTGTCTTCCCTGTTCCACGTGGACCACAAAATAAATATGCATGCGCAATCTTCTTTTCATCTATTGCATGCTTTAATGTAGTAATAATTGCTTCCTGTCCAGCTACATCTTTAAATGTCTGTGGACGGTATGTTCTATATAATGATTTATATGCCATCTTCATCAACTCCTTTCCTTATTATACATAAAAAAAGGTGCCTTAGCACCTTAATTATTATCACTTACTAACATCAATATATCAATAAAAATGTTGATGAAATCCATATAGAGCTGTAATGCGCAAAGTAATGCCACACTTGGTAATGCTTCCTGAGGTGCAACTTCATAGGCATATTCGATATGCTTAAAATCATAAAGAGTAAGTCCAGTAAAGACTGCAAGATCAAGGAATACGACTAGATAATAAAGACCTGGCGCCGAAATAAAGATCAATAAGATATAGGCAATCATAAGAACTGGTAAAGCCATTAAACAGACTTTTCCTATACCAATGAAATTATTATTAGTATGCTGTGTCACTGTATAGAGTAAACCAAAATAAACAGCTGTCACCGCAAAAGCAAGTACTGCTACACCTGGTACAACATAATTCAGCCACATAGAAAGCACAATCCCATTAATTACTGAATAAGCAACATAATATGTCTTAGCCTTCTCTATAGCCATATCTTTGACTGTTTTACTAAGCATTAGTACTAATCCTATTTCTATAATCGAACATACAATCATAAAGATGAAATAAGACGCACCCAACATCAGTTCAAGATGTAAGAATGAGAATAGAAATGAAGTGATTGTAGTGATTCCTAAAGCCATGGCCATCCATTTCATAACTGAACCAAAGAACTCACCATAACTCATCTTATTAGTATAATAAGAATCCATAGTTTACTTCCTCCTTTTACGTTTAAAGAACTCTGATACTATTGTAGCACACTGTTCATTTAAAATCCCCTGTTGTACATCAGGATGATGATTTACAGGATTATTCTCTATTAACTCTATAAAACCTGGCCATTTACTCACATTTGCACCTATTACTAAACGACTGATACGACTTTGTATAATAGCCCCTGTACACATCATACATGGTTCTAATGTTACATACATTGTACAGCCATCTAAATGCCATAAATCAAGATACTCACTTGCTTGATTAATAGCTAATATTTCAGCATGTCCTGTAGCCTTCTTTAAGGTTTCCTTTTGATTATGTGTACGTGCAATGATTTGTCCTTCATAGACAATAATACATCCAATAGGAACTTCATCTTCACTCATTGCGATTTCTGCTTCTTTTAATGCTTCAGCCATATATTCTTCATCGCTCATACTATGACTCCTTTTTATATAAAAAAAGTGCCATTACACACAAACAGAGGCCCTTAATGCTGCTACCTTCCGGTCCTGACATGGTTCAGACATGTTTATTGTAATGGCAAAATTGATTATAACATAATTATTATAAAATGCAAGAAAAAGGAGATTTTACATCTCCTTTCACATTATTTTTTAGGAACTAGTTTTTCAGTACCACCCATGTATGGTCTTAATGCTTCTGGAATAGAAACAGTACCATCTTCATTTAAGTTATTTTCTAAGAATGCAATCAACATTCTAGGTGGTGCAACAACAGTATTATTTAAAGTATGTGCGTAATACTTACCATTTTTACCATTGATTCTGATATTTAATCTTCTAGCCTGTGCATCAGTTAAGTTAGAACAGCTTCCTACTTCGAAATACTTCTTCTGTCTTGGAGACCAAGCTTCAACGTCTAATGACTTAGACTTTAAGTCTGCTAAGTCACCAGAACAACATTCAAGTGTTCTTACTGGAATATCTAAAGATCTAAATAAATCTACAGTATTATTCCATAACTTTTTAAACCACATCTTAGATTCTTCTGGTTTACATACAACAATCATTTCCTGTTTTTCGAACTGATGAATTCTATAAACACCACGTTCTTCAATACCATGAGCACCCTTTTCTTTTCTGAAACATGGTGAATATGAAGTATAAGTATATGGTAATTTGTCTTCATCTAATAATTCACCAATGAACTTACCAATCATTGAATGTTCAGAAGTACCAATTAAGTATAGGTCTTCTCCTTCAATCTTATACATCATGGCATCCATTTCTTCAAATGACATAACACCAGTAACAACATTACTTCTAATCATATATGGTGGTACACAATAAGTGAATCCACGGTTAATCATGAAGTCTCTTGCATAAGCTAATACTGCAGAATGTAATCTAGCAATATCACCCATTAAATAATAGAAACCATTACCTGCAACTCTACCTGCTGCATCTAGATCAATACCATCAAATGATTCCATAATATCTGTATGATATGGAACTTCATAATCAGGTACTACTGGATCACCATACTTAGTAATTTCTACGTTTTCGCTGTCATCTTTACCGATTGGTACAGTAGGATCTAAGAAGTTAGGAATCTTCATCATGACTTCTCTTAATTTATCTCCAGATTCTTTTTCAACTTCTTCTAATGACTTTAATTCTTCAGCCATTTCTCCAACTTTCTTCTTATTTTCAGCAGCTGCTTCTTTCTTACCTTCACGCATGAACTGTCCAATTTCTTTAGACAATTTATTTCTCATACTACGAAGTTCAGATGCTCTTGTTATGGCAGCTCTATACTGTTTGTCTAATTCTAATGCTTCATCAACTAAAGGAAGCTTATGATCTTGAAACTTCTTTTTAATATTTTCCCTAACAGCTTCAGGATCTTCTCTTAATCTTGCGATATCAATCATATATATACTCCTTGTTCATAGATTATTGTCATTATATACCATTATTCATAAATTATAAAGTTATCATGAAAGAAATAAGTGGCAATGTGACTAAAGAAAATGCGGTAGATACAAAAATAAGCTTAGAAGCGAATTCTGGGTTCTTATCGTACTTATTTGCCAGCATTGCACATGTGCTTGGTGCAGGCATCGCAGCCAATACAACAGAGACACCAATACCAATATGATCAAGTGAAGTCCATCTTAAACATAGATAAGTAATTACTGGAATCATAATCAAACGAATAAAAGAATAATAAATACACTCCTTATCCAATATCTCTCTAGGTTCTACATCACTTAATATACTTCCTATCACAATCATACTTAATGCGGTATTACATCCTCCTATAGAACTCATAGTTGTCGTCACAAAAGAAGGTAGTGTATACCCTAATGAATACATGATCATAAATACTATACCAAAATAAATTCCAATAAGACATGGATGTAAAGCAACTTTCTTCACCATTGTCTTAAAATCAGCTTTTGTATAATGGGACAAACCATAACTCCACATAAATACTCTTTGTGGTATTAAATAAATACAAGCATAAAGTAATCCCATATCACCATATAACCCTTGTGCAAATGGCATACCCATAAAACCTGCATTAGATACCATAGTCGCATACTGTAAGTTGATCTTCTTTGTTTCTTCTTGATTATTATAAGCTGTCTTATTAATAATAAAATAAAGACCCTGTATACCAATAGATACTAAAAATACAACAAGAGTTGTCTTCATAATACTTGGTGTGAGTTTAATTAAGAAACTCTTGGCGG
>NZ_FR898792.1:0-14297 GCF_000437715.1 Catenibacterium sp. CAG:290 | reverse complement strand
AACTCTTGGCGGTAGCCACAGGTAATACAATGTTTAATACTAAATCAGTGACCTGTTTACGTGTCTGTTTATTAAATAATCCTAGTTTAGAAATAAGATAGCCTATTCCAACTAAAATAAATATTTCTACCTGTAAATCTAACATACTTACTCTCCCCTCTTTGAGGATTAATTATAATATGAAAAAAAGAAGTTGTCATGTGACAACTTCTATTCTTCAGTCGTTTCTTCTTCAGATTCTTTATCTACTACTGTAATACTTGAAACAGAAGCACCTTCACCTACTTTAATAAGTCTTACACCCTGTGTAGCTCTTCCAGCACTCTTTACCTGTTCCATTGGTAATCTGATAATAATACCTTCATTCGTAATGATCATTAAGTCTTCATTGCCTTCTACAGCTTTAATGCTGACTAATTCACCATTCTTCTCAGTAATATTAACAGTCTTAACACCTTTACCACCACGTTTAGATAAACGATATTCTTCGAGTGGTGACATCTTACCATAACCCTTTTCAGTAATGATTAAGATATTTTGTCCTTCAGTATTTGTAGTCACACCAATAATATGACTATCATCTACATTCATACCCTTAACACCACTTGCAGAACGTCCCATTGGTCTCACATCATTTTCATCAAAACGAATAGCCTTACCATTAGCTGCTGCAAGAAGAATTTCACTCTTACCATTAGTTAACTTAACGTCAACTAATTCATCACCCTCACGTAATGTGAGTGCAAGTTTACCAGACTGTCTGATATTTTCGAATTCAGGTAATCCAGTTCTCTTGACTAAACCATCCTTAGTCACAAAGAATAAGAAATGTGATTCATCTACTTCAGAAGGTGTAATAGAGATCATAGTCTTTACCTGTTCATCCTTATCCATATTCAATAAGTTGATAATAGGAAGACCCTTTGCCTGTCTACCAAATTCAGGAATATTATATCCCTTCATTCGATATACCTTACCAAAGTTAGTAAAAATCAATAAATCATCATGAGTAGACATATTCATTAATGAGTCTACAACATCATCATTATTTGTACTCATACCCTTGATACCTTTACCACCTCTATTTTGAGCTTTATAAGTATCAATAGGCATACGTTTTACATAACCATTATTAGTTAAAGAAATAACTACATCTTCTTCAGGAATTAAATCTTCATCTTCAATATCAAATGAACCCTGAATGATTTCAGTTCTTCTCTTATCACCATACTTTGCTTTGATTTCAAGAAGTTCCTGATCAATAATCGCAATAATTCTTTCTTTATTTGCAAGAATATCCTTTAAATCTGCAATTGTTTCTAATAATGTATTTAATTCATTCTCAATCTTTTCTCTTTCCAATCCAGCTAGTCTTTGTAACTGCATTTCACGGATAGCCTTTGCCTGTCTTTCAGACATATCAAATTCATCCATTAACCTCTGCTGAATGATTTCTGTTGTACGAGAACTTCTAATTAAATTAATAATCGCATCAATCTGATCAATGGCACGCTTTAAACCATCTAAGATATGTGCACGATCTTCTGCCTTCTTTAAATCAAATAATGTTCTTCTACGAATCACATCTTCCTGATGTTCTAAGTAAACATTAATCATTTCTTTTAAAGACAATGTCTTAGGTTCACCATTGACTAAGGCAATATTGTTGACACCAAAAGTAGTCTGTAATGCAGTTAACTTGTATAACTGATTTAAAATAACTTCTGGCTGTACATCTCTTCTTAACTCAATAACAATACGAATACCTTCACGGTCAGATTCATCTCTTAATTCTGTAATACCATCGATATTCTTTTCTTTGACATGAGCCGCAATCTTTTCAATTAAACGTGCCTTATTGACCATATATGGTAATTCAGTGACAATGATTGCTTTTTTATTACTACCGATATCTTCAATATCAGTCTTTGCTCTCATGACAATCAAACCATTCCCTGTCTCATACGCTTTCTTAATAGCCCCACGGCCTAAAATATAAGCACCTGTAGGGAAATCAGGACCAGGGATATAATTATCCATCAACTCTGTAATTGTAATATCAGGGTTCTTAGAAACAGCGAGAATCGCATCAATCACTTCACCTAAGTTATGTGAAGGAATATTAGTTGCCATACCTACCGCAATACCAGTAGACCCATTAATCAATAAGTTTGGAATACGAGAAGGAAGCACATTAGGTTCCTTTTCTTCACCATCATAGTTAGGGACAAAATCAACAGTATCCTTGTTGATATCTCTCACCATTTCCATCGCAATCTTAGACATTCTTGATTCTGTATAACGCATTGCGGCAGCGCCATCACCATCAATAGAACCAAAGTTACCATGTCCATCGACTAACATATATCTATATGAGAAATCCTGTGCCATACGTACAAGGGCTTCATAAATAGAACTATCACCATGTGGGTGATATTTCCCCATTACTTCCCCAACAATACGGGCAGACTTCTTATAAGGCTTATCACTATAACAGCCTAATTCATTCATACCATGAATAATACGTCTCTGTACTGGCTTTAAACCATCTTTCGCATCAGGAAGAGCTCTAGCCACAATAACACTCATCGCATATTCCATGAATGATTTCTTCATTTCACCTGTTAACTGTATATCTTTAATACCTCTTTGTTCCATGACTATCTCCTTCCTTAAATATCAAGATTTTCTACATACTTCGCATTTTCTCTAATGAAATCTCTTCTAGGTTCAACACGTTCACCCATCAACATATCAAATAGCTGATCAGCCTGCATTGCATCATCTAACTGAATTCTGTTTAATACACGATTTTCAGGATTCATAGTTGTTTCCCATAACTGTTCTGGATTCATTTCACCTAGCCCTTTGTAACGCTGAATTGTATATTTCGCGTTAGGACCAAGTTCTTCTTTTAGTTTATCTAACTCATAATCACTATATAAATAATGATCATCCTTACCATGTCTTAATAAATAAAGAGGTGGCTGAGCGGCATAAACATAACCATTCTCAATTAAAGGTTTTAAATAACGATATAAGAAAGTAAGCATTAAGATTCTAATATGACCACCATCGACATCGGCATCGGTCATAATGACAATCTTATGATAACGTAGTTTATTGATATCAAACTCATCACCAATACCAGTACCAAATGCGGTAATCATAGATCTAATTTCCGCATTACCAAGAATTCTTTCTAAACGTGCTTTTTCAACATTCAAGATCTTACCTCTTAAAGGAAGAATAGCCTGAATCTTTCTATCTCTACCAGATTTCGCACTACCTCCGGCAGAGTCCCCTTCGACGATGAAGATTTCACATTCACTTGGATCCTTAGAAGAACAGTCTGCAAGCTTACCAGGAAGATTAGAGACATCTAAAGCTGTCTTTCTTCGAGTCATTTCTCTTGCACGCTTCGCTGCCATTCTCGCCTTAGAAGCCAATGTGACTTTATCCATGATAATCTTTGCAGTATCAGGATTTTCTAATAAGAATTTATCTAATGCATTCGCAAGAATAGTAGATACAATCTTTCTTACTTCTGCATTACCTAATTTAGTCTTTGTCTGTCCTTCATACTGAGGATCAGGGTGCTTAACTGATACAATCGCAGTTAAACCTTCACGACAGTCATCACCACTTAAAGAATCATCTTTATCCTTTAAGAAGTTATGACTTTTTGCATAGTTATTAATAACACGTGTTAAAGCTAAGCGGAAACCTTCTTCATGTGTTCCACCTTCGTGTGTATTGATATTATTACAGAATGAATAGATATTTGGCTGATAACCATCATTGTACTGCATAGCTATTTCCACGGAAATATCATTCATTGTATCTTCACAATCAATAATACGATCATGTAATGGTGTCTTATTCTTATTTAAGAAAGCCACATACTCTCTTAAACCACCTTCATAGTGATATTCATCTACTTTTGCAGGATCTAATCTTTCATCCTCTAATACAAGCTTTAAGCCTTTATTTAAGAAAGCAAGTTCTCTTAATCTTTGACTTAATACACCATAATCATAAACTGTTGTTTCAGTGAAGATATCAGGATCAGCTTTAAATATAACGGTTGTTCCTGTTTCTTCCTGATCACAATCTCCTACAACCTTTAAAGAACCAACAGGTGTTCCACCATTTTCAAAACGTTGATAGTAAATATGTCCTTCACGGTGAACATAAACTTCTAACCATTCACTCAAGGCATTTACAACAGAGGCACCTACACCATGTAGACCACCAGAGACCTTATAGCCTCCTCCTCCGAATTTACCACCGGCATGTAATACAGTAAAAATAGTTTCAATTGTATTCTTACCTGTCTTCACATTCATACCAGTAGGCATACCACGACCATTATCAATGACTTTTACAACATCACCTGGTAATAATACAACTCTGATCTTATTACAGAAGCCTGCGAGTGCTTCATCGATAGAGTTATCCACTATTTCCCATACAAGATGATGTAAACCTCTTGCAGACGTTGTCCCGATATACATACCAGGTCTCTTTCTAACGGCTTCTAGCCCTTCTAAGACTTGAATATCGGATTCATCATAATGTTCTACTTTTTGTTCCATTTACTTATCCTCCTTCAACGTTCCTTTCTCTATTCTTAAAACCAAAGCATCATCTAGTGAATGATGATAACCTAAATCAAAATGCGTTGTTGTAATAAATGTTTGTACCTTATGATCAATCAGATTCAAAAGTTTCATCTTTCTCTCTTCATCTAACTCACTCAATACATCATCTAGCAACAAGACAGGATACTCACCTATCTGCATCTTCACTATTTCTACTAACGCAATCTTTATCGATAAGATGATAGATCGCTGCTGCCCCTGGGATGCAAACATACCCGCATCATTCTCATCTAAAAAGATTTTTAAATCATCCTTATGAATACCATCTACAGTATTCCCTTGGAATATATCTCGCTTATAATTCTTTTTATATTTATCAAGAATACCCTCTTTTGAAATATCCTTGAACTGCGTATGATATCTCAAAACAAGCTTTTCTTTACCAGAAATATAAGCATACATCTGCCCACTGATCTCATTCAACAACTCTATGAACTTCATACGTCTTTGAATCAGATCTTCTTCTAATTCTGCCATCTCTTCACTCAGTACTTCTAGATACATATCAGGTTCCTTATGTCCATCATGAAGCATCTTTAAGTACTTATTTCTTTCCTTCATCAACTTATTATATTTATTCAAGTTAAACATATAGATTGGTGAAATCTTAGAAATCTCAGTATCTATCAAAGTACGTCTCATTTTAGGAGATCCTTTAATCAATTGTAGATCCTGAGGAGTAAATAAGATCACATTAAAATAACCCAGATAATCACTTGTCTTACTCACAGCCTTATCATTAATAAAAGCCTTCTTGCCTTCTTTAGACACGACAACCTTTAAATCATATGGACGTGTACCATTTACAACATGACCTGACACACGTGTATAAGACTGATCAAACATGATCAATTCATCAAGCATACGGGACTTAAAGCTTCTTGTAGTAGACAAGAGATAAATAGCTTCAAGTATATTCGTTTTACCCTGTGCATTATCCCCAATGATAATATTAACCAGTGGATGAAAATGAAAGGTCTGCTTTTCATAATTACGAAATTGAATCAGATTAAGCGTTTTGATTTCCATGGATTACATACTGGCGACGATCTACTTCAAACACATCACCATCTCTTAATTTCTTACCACGTCTACGGTCTACTTCTCCATTTACAAGAACATGACCTTCCTGAATCATAATCTTAGCTTCAATGCCACTTTGTGCTTCTCCACATAATTTCATAGCCTGACCTAAAGTAATATATTCAGTATGTATTAAGACTTCTTTCATTTCATCACACATCCTTTGCGCTAATTTTGCTTTCTACATTATAGCACAAAAACATAAAAAAAAGAAGTTTATAGCCCCTTTTTTCAAGGGAGAGATAAACTTCATTTTCCTACAAATTTCAATTACAAGCCAAATTTTACCCAAATAAGAGAATAGACCCTTTATTTTACCTAGTAAGTTCTTACTGGAAGAACAACCTGGATGTTATCATTTACATCTAAACCAGTAATCTGGAAAGGTCTCATCTTTTCAGTAAAGCGTAGCTGAATAGTTTCTGTACCAATAGAACGGATCGCATCAGCTAAATACTTTGCGCTAAATGAAATAGTCATTGGTTCACCTTTATAGAATGCTTTTGTTAGGTTTTCTTCTACTGAACCGATTTCCTGTGAATAAGAAGAAAGAACATTCTCATCAGGAGACATTGTTAGTTTTACAATATTACTCTGTTCATCAGATAGTAAAGAAGCACGGCTGATAGCACCAAGTAATGCTGAACTATTGATAGACATAGTATAAGAACCCTGATCTTCTACTAAACGTGATGTATTAGGATAAGTACCATCAATTAAACGAGTTAATACAAGATACTGACCAATTACAAATAATACTTTACGATCAGATACATAAAGATCAATCATTTCATCTTTTTCAATAATGTGAATAATCTGATTTAAAGATTTCTTAGGAATAACAATATTAAACTGAATATCATCTTCAATTGGCATGCTTACTTGAGCTAAACGATAACTATCAGTCGCAATACATACAAGTTGATGCTGATCTACTTTGAAATTTACACCAGTAAGTACTGGTCTAGTTTCCTGTTCACTTGTTGCAAATAAAGTCTTTTCAATAATCTTCTTGAAATCATAAGACTTCATAGAGAAGTGTTTACCATTCTTATTTAAATCAATACGTGGGAAGTCAAAAGACTTAGAACCATTTAAATCAAATAAAGAACTTTCAGAAGTAATACGAGTTAAAGTACCATCTACTACCTGGATATGAACTGTATCACCATCAATCTTACGAATAATTTCTAAGATATACTTAGAAGATAAAACAACTGATCCAGTCTGGTTGATAATAATACCTTCATTAATTGTAGTTTGAATACTGATATCACTATCAGATGCAGTGAGTACTAAACCATCTTCTAATAAGTCAAACTTAATACCAGTTAAGATAGGTAAAGGACTCTTTAAAGAAACGGCTCTAGAAACCTTAGTAAGTGCATCTAATAAGACAAGTCTATTAATATTAAAATCCATTTTTTTCTCCTTTATTTATTTTATTAATTAAAGAATAATTATAATAATACTGTGCATAATGTGCATAAGTTGCGATTTGTTTGAGAATTACAAGATAAAACTCAATTTGAGTGGTGCACAACTTGTGCATATATGTGCTTAACTTAAGCGTTCCATTAAATCATTGATCGCTGTTTTATAGTTAGGATCTTGTTTCATCTTTTTCTTAACTTTAGAACAAGCTTTCATGATTGTGGAATGATCTCTTCCTCCAAATTCCTGTCCAATCTGGATATAGGAAATATCAGGAACGAGTTCTCTAACAAGATACATCGCAATATGTCTTGCTGTAATAATGTTGTTTGTACGTGATTTACTCGTTAACTGAGTCACTGATAGATTGTAGTAAGAAGCCACTGTTTCCTTAATTGTGTCAGGAGTCGCTTCTTTTTTAGTAATTGTAGTTGTGTTATCAGGATTATCAAATGCTTCTAAAGCAAAATCCAAGCTGATATGATCAAGATTTTGTCCACATACTACTTTATAGAATAGAAGTGTTGTCACAGCACCTTCTAAGTCTCTCACATCCTTATTGAAATGAGAAGCAATAAAATCTAATACTTCTTCATCAATAGGATAATCAATCATACGTGATTCAATCTTTTTCTTTAAGATAGCTTTAGCTGTTTCAAATTCAGGATTATCAATAGTTACTGTTAACCCCTGTCTAAAACGAGAAACAAGGCGGTTTTCCATCCCTTTTAGCTCTACAGGAGGTTTATCACTCGTAATAACAATCTGTTTTCCTGAATGTTGTAAAGTATTGAAGATATTGAAGAACATCTCCATACTTCCCTCTTTATTCGCAATAAACTGGATATCATCAATCAATAATATATCCACACTACGATAACGACGATTAAAAGTTGCAATCGTATTATTGCCAATAGCTTCTACATAATCATTCACAAATGCTTCTGCATTTGTATAAAGAATACGTTTACCTGGAAATTTATTTTTCACATAGTTACCAATCGCATTCAACAAATGTGTTTTTCCAAGTCCGGAATTACTATGAAGGAATAAAGGATTATATGTACCAGGTTTTAATGCGACAGCAAGTGCTGCATTTTGAGCAATTCTATTACAATTACCCACAACGAAGTTATCAAAAGTAAGATCTGCACTTAAATGATCATCAAAATCTTCTACTTCTTCCTTAACTTCTACTACAGGGGCTTTTGCCTTATTCATGTTGTCATATTCCTGGTTTGACATCACCTTTATAGTGGCTTTAATACCTGACACTTCATAGAAGAATTCTGCAAGCTGTTCACTTGCATCCTCAATAAAGGTCTTATTAAAAACCGATTCTATAGTAATAATTAATTCATTGTTCTGCAGTTCTTTAGCCTCTGTCTGGGTGAATATTGAGTCGAATACGATCTTATCGTCACTGTTTTCTCCATAGCGATTGAGGGTTTCTGTCCAGAACTGCTTTAAGTTGTCCATATATTCACCTTCCTTTGCACCCCTCATTATAAAAGAAAATGTGACTAATGACTAGTGAATATTGATTATTCACAGCATGGATGTGCACAAAAAATAGTGAATAAGTAGTTGTTCATAGGTTATTCAGATAGTTTTTCACGAGATATTCACATTTTTATTGTGAACTTAACACTATTTTTTGAATTCTTCACACTTATTCACAAATATTGAGAATATCTAAAAATTATCTTTGCATGAGTAAAATTGTGAATATATGTGCAGTATTTCCTCTATTCACCACTTATTCATAATATTGTGCACATAAAAAAATATGTTATATAGAAGAAAAATGAATGTTTTACACAATATGTGAATGAATGAATTCCGATGGGGAATGAAGTGTGGAAAATAGCTGTGAAGAAGCAAAAACTGTTGAATATAAGCCAAAATTTCTTATAAATAATATTGACTTAAAATAGTATTTCCCATATAATGACACTGCATATGTTATGTAGTATAAAAAAAGTAGCTACATATTGGAGGTGTAAAAAGAATGAAAAGAACATATCAGCCAAATAAAAGAAAAAGAGCTAAGACTCATGGCTTCAGAGCTAGAATGGCAACTGTAGGTGGACGTAAAGTTATCGCTAGACGTCGTAAAAAAGGAAGAAAAGTATTATCTGCCTAAAAAAAATCCACTTTAATGTGGTTTTTTTTCTAAAAGAAATATGAAAAAAGAGTTACGTGTAAAGAAAAGTACTGAATTTGAAACCATTATAAAGAAAAGAAAAAGCGTAGCGAATAGAGAGTTTGTATTATATTGGAATCCTAATGATCTAGAGCATATGCGTATTGGTTTATCAGTCGGTAAGAAAATAGGGAATGCCGTTGCCAGAAACAAGACTAAGAGACAAGTAAGAATGATGGTTCATGAATTGTTCACAAAAGAAGACCATAATGATTACATTCTGATTGTTAGAAAACCCTATTCTCAGAATGATTTTGAACAGAACAAGAAATCTCTTCAAAATCTATATTTAAAAATGAAAAAAAGAATGGAGAAGTAAAAATGGTATTAGATCCTCGTACAAAGAAGTACTTAAAGATCTTTGCGGTGATTGCTTTAGTGTTCATTTTTACAGGGTGTACAAGTAATGTTGACAAGAGCGGTCATTTATTAGCAAGCCGTGCTATCACTGAATCAACACCATGGTCACTAAAAGCAGGAATCTTTGATTTTATTCTTACAATTCCTATCGCAAAGGGTATCCTATTAATCACTTCATGGACAGGTAATGTCTTATGGGGTGTCATCTTAATGACTATTCTTATCAACTTGATTATCTTACCACTTATGATCAAGTCTACTATTTCTACACAGAAGATGCAGATGCTTCAGCCAGAAATGGAAAGAATCCAGAACAAGTATCGTGGTAAGAATGATCAGACTAGTCAGATGCGTATGCAGAATGAAATTATGAACTTATACAAGAAAAATAACGTTTCTATGTTTGGTTCATTATGGACTTTCTTAACATTACCTATCATGTTCGCAATGTATGGTGCTGTTCAGAGAATCCAGATCTTGTATACATCACAGGCATTTGGTATGAATTTAGGTTTAACACCTTTATCTCAGATTACTAGTGGTAAATTCATTTATATTGCCGTTATTTTAGTTATGGCTTTATCTCAGTTCTTCGCTATTGAAATCAACAACTTAATGTTGAAGAGAAACAAGAAGTATAAACCTTCTGCTCAGCAGAACCAGATGAAGACTATGAATATCGTAATGACATTAATGATCATCTACTTTGGTTTAATCATGCCAACAGCTATGTCATTCTATTGGATTACAACTAACTTAATTACTGTAGTTAGAACAGTATTTATTCAGATTCAGTATATTGAAAAGCAAGAAAATCAGAAAGACACTCATGTAATTAGGTAATCATTATGAATACTTATGAAGCTAAAACAGAAGAAGAAGCATTAAATTGTGCTTGTCAGGACTTAGGCATTACACCAGAAGAATTCCATTATGAAGTTGTTGAAGTTCATAAGGGATTATTCAGTAAGAAAGTTGTTATTGCTGGATGGTGTGAATCTATGGTTGAAGAATATGTAGGTCAGTTCGTAGAAAGAACATTAAGTTCTTTAGGTTTCGAAACACAGACTACTGTCTTCAAACAGGATGATCGTATCTACTGTAATGTAGAAACAAGTAATAATTCAGTTGTGATTGGTAAGAATGGTGTTATTTTAAGAGCATTAAACTTCATTACTAAGAGTGCTGTCAATACGCAGTTCAAACAGCGTATTGAAATCTCTGTAGATATCAATGGCTATAAAGAACAGAGATACCAGAAGGTTGCTGCAATGGCTAAACGTTTTGGTAAGAAAGTACAACATTCTAAGATCAATATGAAGTTAGATCCTTTACCAGCTGATGAAAGAAAAGTAATTCATCAGGTGATTGCGGAAATGCCACATCTTGCAACACAGTCACACGGTGAAGGTAAAAACCGTTACCTAGAAATTTATTATGTTGATTAAAGAGAAGGCTCTGCCTTCTTTTTTTTACATTCTTTTGATAGAATGGATAGGAAGGGAGAAGTACATGAAAAAATTGAATTTATTAGAAGGACGTATCGTCCCTCTTCTTATAAAATTAACACTACCGATTATTGGTACATCATTTCTAGAAATGGCTTATGCACTGATTGATATGCTTTGGATTGGAAAACTTGGTGCTTCCTCTATTGCGGCAGTTGGTGTAGCAGGTATGTTTAGCTGGTTATCGCAGGGTCTCGCAATGATTGCGACACAGGGTGGACAAGTTAAAACAGGACATTCATTAGGTGCAGGTAATCAAGAAGCAGCTACAGATTATGCTTCATCTGCGATTCAGTTAGGGATTGTATTCGCACTATTATTCTCTTTCTGTACAGTTGTATTTTCAAGTTTCTTTATTGGTTTATTTGGCCTATCATCACAAGCGACTATTAATCAGGCTATTAACTATTTACGTATTACATGTGGTTTGATTATCTTTAACTTCTTAAATATTATTATGACTGGTATCCTAAATGCTTCTGGTGATAGTCAGACACCATTCCAGTGTAATAGTGTTGGTTTGTTATTGAATATTGTTTTAGACCCATTCTTTATCTTTGTATGTGATCTAGGTGTTGTAGGTGCAGCACTTGCCACAGTATTAGCTCAAGTTTCTGTATTCCTATTATTTATGAGACATAACTTTAAGAAGAATACATTACTTAAACATATTTCATTGAAGAAGGTTTATTCAAAGTTTTATTATAAGAATATACTTAGAATTGGTTTTCCATTAGGATTACAGAGTATGTTATTTTCTGTGTGTTCAATGGTAGTGGCTGCTTTTGTCGCTGAGTTTGGAGATGCAGCTGTTGCAGCACAGAAGGTAGGTACACAGGTAGAAAATATTTCTTGGTGTATGGCAACTGGATTCCAGACATCTATTAATGCCTTTATTAGTCAGAACTATGGAGCTGGTAAGTATGATCGTGTGGAGAAAGGATATCATACAATGCTGGTATTCTCTATACTATGGGGTATTGTATGTACAAGCTTGATGGTCTTCTTCCCTCATGTGATTTATGGCTTCTTTACTGATGATTTAATGGTAACTCAAATTGGAGAAAACTATCTACGTATTGTAGGTCTATCTGAAACATTTATGATTCTAGAATTAATGATTTCTGGAGCCTTTAGTGGATTAGGAGAAACAATTCCTCCTTCTATCACCAGCATTATATTCACTTTAGGACGTATTCCAGCTATTTTATTAATCTTAAATACATTCCATTTAAATGGTATCTGGTGGGTTATTTCTTTCTCAGGTATTATTAAAGGTTTGGTTAATTTTATTTGGTTCTATAAGTATAAGAAAAGAACACTTAAGGAGGTGTGATTATGAATGATGATATTATTTGTGCTATTGCGACATCACGATTAGAAGCCGCTATTTCTATTATTCGTATATCAGGTAAAGGGTGTATTGATTTTGTTCAGAGCTTCTTTACGGGTAATCTAAATAAGAAGTCTCAGACTATTTCTTATGGGTATATTGTAGATGGTGAAGAGAAAGTAGATGAAGTACTTATTTCTATTTATCGTGGACAACATACATTTACTGGTGAAGAAATGGTAGAAATCAACTGTCATGGTGGTGTTTTTATTACGAATAAAGTTCTTTCTTTATGTTTAAAGAAAGGAGCTAGAATGGCTGAGCATGGAGAATTCTCTAAGCGTGCATTCTTAAATGGACGTATTGATTTATCCCAGGCAGAAGCGATTAGTGATTTAATTACAGCTAATAATGATCAGGCAGCTAAACTAGCATTAAAAGGAATACAGGGAAATATCACAAACTTCATTAAAGACTTAAAAGAAGACCTGATTAAGATTATTACTCAGATTGAAGTAAACATTGATTATCCAGAATATGAAGATATAGAAGAACTAACAGCTGAAAAGCTGTTACCTGGTTCTGTATCTTTAAGAAAGAAGATGGATGATATTCTTGATCGATCTAAGAATATGCATTTAATAAAGGATGGTATTTCTACTGTCATTGTAGGTAAACCTAATGTAGGTAAGTCTAGTTTATTGAATGCATTATTAGAAGAAGATAAAGCAATTGTAACGGATATTGCAGGAACGACTAGAGATGTAGTAGAAGGTTCTATTCGTTTAAATGATATTGTATTGAATATGATTGATACAGCAGGTATTAGAGAAACAGAAGATAAAATTGAACATATGGGTGTTAAAAAGTCTTTATCTTTGATTGATCAGGCTGATTTAGTATTAGTTGTATTAGATGGTTCTAGACCAATAGAGGCAGAAGATAAGGAACTATTAGAACGTACTGAAGGATTAAATAGAATTGTATTAATCAATAAGTCTGATAAGGGTTGTGTGATTGATACAGAAGGTATTCATATTAGTGCTAAAGAGAATCATATAGATGAACTTATTCAACATATTAAAGATGAGTTTGACTTTAGCGCTATTACTAATTCTCAGGCACAGGTACTTGCGAATCAAAGACAGGTACAGTTATTAGAGAAAGCTTCACAGTCATTAAATGTTGCGATTCAGGCAATGGAGGATGGTATTCCTACAGACTTGATTGTGACTGATTTATATGATAGCTGGGAGAACTTAAAAGAGATTTTAGGTGAACAGGCTAAAGAAGATTTACTTGATGAATTGTTTAAGAGATTTTGTATAGGAAAGTAAAAAGATCCTCTAGGTATGACCTAGAGGATTTTTCTATTGAAAATAAAAGGAAGGTTTTCTCCCTTCCATACTTTAACGCCCTACTCTTGTGGCGGTAGGAGCCGTACTGATAAGGTATTTCTACCTTCGAATAAATTATATGAAATTATGAATTTTTGTCAAGAATTCAGCTGTTTTTATTAAAGGTTTATTAAAGCAGATGAATGGAATGAGTATAATTAGATTGTCTCATAGGTCTATGGTAAGTACAAATGAAGCAAGTTTTTTTCCTCCTTTAATTTAACGTTTAACCTTCCAATAACCCTTTTCCCTTGAACCAACTCTTTCTAAAAGTCCTTTTTTCTTTAATCTGACTACTCCCACGGGCAAGCC
>NZ_FR898791.1:0-5574 GCF_000437715.1 Catenibacterium sp. CAG:290 | reverse complement strand
GCTACAGCCTTTTTTCATTATTTGAATTCTTCTATATACTTTCTCAAGAATGGAACTACTGTATAATCATTATTTCTAATGAAATTCACACTTAATTGATCAAAGATGAACTTCTTAAAGTCATCATCTAATGCTCCTTCTAACACTGTTATTCTACGAATATGACATGCATTGACAAGAGTAAACTTCATAGGCTCCTTTTTACCAACATAATAGTATAACTTCTTTGAATCCTCCTCATCCTTCAAAGTATAAATATGTTGAAATACCTTTACAACATCACTCTTAAGACATGGATTAAATACTACTCTAGAAGTATCTCTACAATGTTTTACAAACTTTCTTCCTAAAGAAGTAGCTAAATTAATAAGTGGTGGATTACCAGCTTTAGATGCTTTTCTAACCACCTCTTGATATTGGTAAGTGTTTTTATTTAAACTCTTTAGTATACGTTCTATTTCTTCTCTGTACTCTTCATTTGTTTCTACAAAAGAATTTAATAAACGTGTTAGTTTACTCTTAGAAATTTCTTTATCTTTCCTGTATGCATTGAGTCTAAAATCAAGTTCTTTCAAATCAGGTAAAACCATCATTTTACTATTACTGATTAAAACCTGATGATTTGGAATAGAAATCAACAATTCTGGTTCATAAACAGAACTTTTATAATTTGTAAAGACAGATTCATATCTCTGATATAGTTCTGAAGTATCATCCTCAATCTTATAGTAATCCATGCTGCCATCAGGAAATACACTTAAGAGAAAATACTTAGTAATTCTTTTATTATCACGACGTTCAGATTCTCTTGTAACATATTCAACCGGTTTATCCCAATCCCAGTGATATATAGATATACTTCTATTTGCGATATCTCTCTTAATAAGTAATTCCATTAGAATCCTATCCATAACATTATCGCTAATATCAATTGCATTATCCCTAGCAATACAAGTCTCATAAGTGATATGTTGGAAGTTTAGATCACTGACATGCTGGTCTGGTATTTTATTGTTCTTACAATATTTCTGATTATGAATCAATGCAATATTGAACTGTTTACCTTTATCATAATGAATATTATCGATACCTCTATCCTTTAATTTAGAAACAATTAAATCAATCATCTTCTTAGATGAACTATCGTTCACACGGTCAATCAAATGAACACCTAAATCATTATATAGGTTTCTTATATAATCCTGGGATAAGAAGTCTGAATATGTATTGGCCATCTGTTCATTATCTAAGTCTATAGGATGTAATTGAACATAATCATTAAGATGTAGATCAACATCAATATAAAACTGATGCAACATACCACACTTAGAATTTTCAAACCCCTGTATATCATGAATATCTAAACTATTCACAAAGTCCTCTCTTTGTCTGCGATATACACTTCTTCTCACAAAACACTGATCTGTATTTAATGGTGTAAGGCAACGGCGAAGTACATAACCTTCACTGCTCTTATAATATCTAGGCAGTTTTAGAATATCATTTCTATATCTTTCATTATGTTCTAATACTTTAGATAAACGATGATAAGATTCACCCTCCATATACACCATACATTCCTGCTTACTTGTTTCTGATTCAATCAAACTAATATGATATGCGAGAATACAATCTTTCTTAAATGATTTCTGATTGAAACTGAAATATCTACCTGAGATGTTATTAAACTTCTGAGAAAATTCCATATTAGGCAGCATATTGATCAACAATTGAGATAATTCAGTCGGTGTTATACTTAAAGGATCATTTATATCTAATGTTTCTACAAATGCTCCTTTATCATACTGATTAATATGTGATTGAAGGTCTTCTAAACAGACTCTTCCTTTTTCAAATATAAGATAAACAGGACCTTTATATCTATAAAGCACAGCTAAGACTGGAGATAATTGATCTAGTTTTTCTAAACTTCTTTTCATAACACATTTTTCTTCATCTTTATCACCAGTTTGTATTGGTTGTATTTTATAGAGATCATAATCACGAATAATATGATCATAATGGATTTCAAGCTTTACTTTGTTTGTCTTAATCATCCTTATATTCCTCCAAACACATTCTTATTTTATTAATTGCTTCTCGATTGACATGGAATCCATCTTCTTCAAGCAAAGAAGGTATTTCAATAATTCTTGGAGATTCAATAATCTTATCTGATTTATTTTCATCAAATATATTAATAATGATTGCCTTTTCCCCACCTATTTCATCTAGCTTATCAATAATCTTCTTAGTCATTTTCTTAGAATCAAAGTTTGAATATCTCCAATGTTTTAAATCGATATAGACCTTACCACGTTTATAATCAAAACGTTCATATTCGTTTGGTTTAAGTTCATCTAGATCAATACCTAATTCTTTCTTTATAATAAAATGACCTACAAACTCTCCTAGTCTTCCCTTATAGATATTCTGGTATAAAACAGGTGATAACATATAATCATTTACTTCAAAACGAGTGGCATACTTATGTTTAACAAACTCCTCTCTTAAACCAGGATAATTCAACATCTTAGAAAGACGTGCATTTTCTTCACTAACTTCGTATATATGCTTGATTCGTTCAGAATCTTTCTTATTCTGTAGTCTGACTATAACTTCCTCTTTAGATTCGTTAAAATAAACATCTGTATATTCAAAATCATGTTCACCAACGAAATAGTATTTATTCATCGGTTCAGATGAATGAATATAGTATTCCTTAACTATTTCATCATCCTTGTTAGAAATAGTAGGATGCTTTAAACATGTTTCACCCAATCTCTTATAGCGTTGTATTTGTTGTGATGTCCAATCTCCTGATAGTAATTCATATATATAGAACTTACCAGAACTAGAAATATGACTGGCTTCATTCTCAACATAATCATATACAGGAACATCTTCTTGTCTTTCTTTAGCATATTCTGCGAGTTTTATTGTTTCTGGTGAAAGTATTTCAGTTTCTAGTATTGATGTATCAAAACTATTCACGATATCTCTCGTAACTAGAATATGAATGACTTTATTCTTATTAAATGAACGAGATAAACGTCCTACTGCTTGAATAATCTGTTTTGTTTTAAAGAGACGTATACTTCTACAGCCTTTAAGTTCCGTATTAAATCCTTTCTCTTTTGGATTCTTTAATTTCTCATAGCCTGCAGAGATACATTTACTTAAGGTACGATGATCAAGTTCATTATTCTCATATAAATTCTCCACTTCAATTAAGTAATGGAGTAAATCCTCTTCTTTAAATCCAGATTCAGTATCATAGAGATTGGTGATTACGTTCGTGATATCTCCTAAGAAGATTCCATCGAAATCCTTTTTCTTATTTCTTCCATCTTTTTTATTTGCGAAATCAGTTAAGTTAATCGTATCCAAGCCTTTAGGTAAGTCATATGCCATGTTTTGTCCTGCACCTATAGTAGCATATGCAGAAATCACAAAAATCTTTTTACCCTCTTTTAGAGATTTCAATATCTTCTCTTTATCCTCATCAAATGTTGCACCACTCTTTAATACGATATAATTCTTTTTATTTTCACCAACACCACACTCAATATTTACCAAACGAAATAGTTCCTTAAGTTTTAACAATCTAAGGTTACCTGTTTCTTTTGGTAAAGCATTATTTAAACATAAGAATGAATGAATATCTTTATGTGATACAAAGTATCTATAAGCTTGTGCTACCATCAAATATCTTTTAGCATAATAACCCCTCTTATCTGCATACATATCCTGAGTGAGAATCTTATAGACTTCATTTTGATGTTTAGAATCAGAAAATACTAATCTAATAGCTTCTTTTAAATTTTCATTATGATAATCTATCTCTTCTACCTTTACTTGAATTTCTCCCGTTTCATATTTCTCATTCAATAAAGAATATGTATCTTGGATTCTTTGGTGATCCTCTTCTTCAATAATATGAAAATCATCTTCTAGAGTTTCTTTAAGATACTTGAGTGAATAGTTTGACAATACAGAATCAATATTACATGTCGCACTTAATCCAATAACAGTGGCTTTTTTAGCTAACATAGCTAATATACATTCAGCACTTTTAATAAGATGCATATAATGGAAAGTTGTATTAAAGCCACTATCCTTCTTATTAGTAAATTCAAAAGAACGAATACCTCTATTATAATAATTATTCGTTTTCTTAAATTCATTCTTTGTTTTATTCACCTTCATTACAGGCTGAATATTAATATCATTATCAATATATGATATATCGGGATCAGATAATTTGAATAAATGATAAATAGATCGTACTGCCTCTTCATCATTAATTAGATCATCTTCTTCTGCTTTTAGATTCTTATCGTTTTTATGAGCTGAACCGAGTTTCTTAATATATCTCTTTACAGAAACCAAAAAATTACTCATCTCACCAATAATAGAGAATAAGCTATACACTTCACTACTTATTTTAGGTAATTCTTTTTTTCTCTCTTCGCTATCAAAGATTTTGATGGTCATTCTATTATGCTCCTCATCATAATAGACATAAGCTCTTTTCTTAGATAAACCATCAAAGCTTGCGTGGAATGTTGAATCACTCATCAAGAAATTACGGTTTTTAATTCCTGGGCAATAATAAGGCAGCTCATCATGATATTTGTTTCGTATCTTTAAAGCTTTTTTTCTTATATCTTTTAACTGCGAATCATTTTCAGGTACTAAATCCTTTACATCTTTAGGTGTATTATCCTCCCAGTGAATAAATGGACTTGTAATGCGATAAACCATAGGAATCAAATCAACAGTTGAGCTTAAACTACTTTCTATAATAATATCGTTAATTTCATTCTTAGTTGCATCTACTTCATCAATAAAAAGAATACTGTCATTAATAATTTCAGATTCAGAGAATTTATACATTTTCTTATAAATAGGATCAATTGAAGTAAAGAAACGCTTTACAGACATACAAATAATCTTATAATCCTCAATAAACATAGCAGGATATAGAACACTAAGCCACGAATGAAGTGCCTTCATATCTTTCTTTCTATCATCTACATTCTTCTTTTTAAATTCAGCAGTCATTAGTTTATTTCTTACTTCTTTTCTAAACTTAGTATCAGCTGATACTAGATCTTCTTGAGATTTTTGAAGCATTTCCAATGTGACATTCCTATTCTTAAATTCCTTTTGGAAATGTTTATAAATGTCTAAACTTCTCTTTAAGTTTCTGTATGAATCTAAATCTTGAAATTCATCTGGAATATGAGCTTCATAAAAATGATGCACAATATTATCCACAACACTTTCTACACGTAATACATTTGCTTTGTATTCATCTTCACCCAATGCGTTTTTTAAATCTTCCATTGGCAAGTTATTCAGATTATTTGTGATGAATATAAAGTGTTTATCAAACTTTTTGTAATTATTTTTCATCAACTGTACTGCACTATAGGACTTTGCATAACCTGTAGGAGTATTCACAAAATACAATCCATTACTTCTTTGATCAAATATTTTGTCTAACAATTCTTTCATTTCTATCACCTCAAATTAATTGTAAAACTTTTATATCTGTAGAAATATGAG
>NZ_FR898790.1:0-19141 GCF_000437715.1 Catenibacterium sp. CAG:290 | reverse complement strand
ATTGAGACATTATCACATTGGAATCAGAGTCTTTTTAATTGTTTAGCACTCAAATATTGACAATGCTAATAAAGGTGTGTATACTGTCTTTAGCATTTAAAATACTAGAGTGCTAAAGGAGCGTATTAAAATGTCAGATAAGAAAGAATTTAAAGCAGAGTCTAAAAGACTCCTCGATTTAATGATTAATTCTATTTATACTCATAAGGAAATCTTCTTAAGAGAATTGATTTCGAATGCCAGTGATGCAAGTGATAAGCTTTATTATAAAGCATTACAAGAAAATATTTCTGGTTTCTCAAGAGAGGATATGGCTATCAACTTAATTGCTGATAAGGAAAACAGAACCCTTACAATTGCAGATGAAGGGATTGGTATGAATAAAGAAGAACTAGAAGAACATTTAGGTACTATCGCAAATTCTGGCTCTTTTGAATTCAAGAATGCCTTAGAAAAAGGTGTCAGTGATGTAGATATCATTGGTCAGTTCGGTGTAGGTTTCTATAGTGCCTTCATGGTGGCTGATGAAGTAGATGTTTATTCTAAGAAATATGGAGAAGATAAGGGTTACTTATGGAAGAGTGATACAAGTGATGGTTATACTGTTGAAGAAGCTGAAAAAGCAACACATGGTACAACTATTGTACTTCATTTAAAGAAAGATACTGAGGAAGAAGATTACAGTAAATATCTTGATCAGTATGAAATCGAAAGACTTGTTAAGAAATATTCAGACTATGTTCATTACCCAATCAAGATGGATGTCACTACTTCTAGAAAGAAAGAAGACAGCGATGAATATGAAGATGTTGTAGAAAACAAGACTTTAAACTCACAGGTTCCTTTATGGAAACGTCAGAAGAAAGATATCACAAAAGAAGAATATGATGAATTCTATAAGGCTAAATTCAATGATTTTGAAGCGCCTCAAAGAGTGATGCATAATACTGTAGAAGGTGCTGTCTCTTATACATCATTATTATTTATTCCTTCTAAAACACCTATGAATTACTATTCACAGGACTATAAGAAAGGCTTACAGCTTTACTCACGTGGTGTCTTCATCATGGATCATGCAGAAGATTTAGTGCCAGAACACTTTAGATTTGTGAAAGGTTTAGTTGATTCACAGGATTTAAACTTAAACATCTCTCGTGAAATGTTACAGCATGACAGAAAGATGAAAGTCATGGCTAATAAGATTGAAAAACGTATCCAGACTGAACTTGAAAATATGTTGAAGGATGATCATGATGAATATGTGACTTTCTTCAAGAACTTTGGTATGCAGTTGAAGTTTGGTATTTATAACAGCTATGGTATGTTGAAGGATAAGCTTCAGGACTTACTTATGTTCTATTCTTCTGATAAGAAAGAACTTATAACATTAAAGGAATATGTTGAAGCTATGCCTGAAGATCAGAAGGAAATCTATTTTGCTTCTGGTGAAACAGTAGAAAAATGTGATTTATTACCACAGGTAGAATCTGTTAAATCTAAAGGCTATGATGTTTTATATATGACTGATAATGTAGATGAATTCTGCTTACAGATGATGAGAGATTATGATTCTAAGACATTCAAGAATGTCACTCAGGGTGACTTAGACTTAGAAACAGAAGATGAAAAGAAAGAACTTGAACAGAAGACTGAAGACAATAAGCCATTACTTGAAATCGTTAAGAAGGCTTTAGGTGATAAGGTACAGGATGTTAAGTTATCTCATCGTTTAAAATCTCATCCAGTATGTCTTGCCAGTGGTGATGGTGTATCATTTGAAATGGAAAAGGTATTAAACCAGATGCCAGATGCACAGGGTGTGAAAGCAGGAAGAATTCTTGAAATTAACCCAGATCATGATCTATTTAAATCATTACAGTCTGTATATGAAAAAGAACCTGTAAAGATTGATGAATATGCATCTATCCTATTTGATCAGGCACTATTAATTGCTGGATTCTCTATTGATGATCCTGTAGAATTCTCTAATAAGATCACAAAGCTTATGATTGAGGCTTCTAAATAACAATTCAATTTGATATAATGAGAGCAGAAAAGAGGGATTTTTATGAAATTATTCTTATCTGCTCTTTGTTTATGTGCGAGCGGATTGTTAATATATGTTTCTTATAAATTGATTTATGCTTATACAATGATTGATCAGTTCCACGATGCATCATTAAAATGGATTGAAGCATTAAAAGAGAAGGATGAAGACTTAGAAAACATCCAGGCTATCTTATCCCGATATGAAAAACCAATTGATTTTATGTATAAAGTTTTTCATAAAATACACTCATTTATGAAATAAATCATTTAAAGTTTGCGATTAACATAAATATATATAGAAAATGTTGTTTTTATATAAAATTATGAAAAATATCATTTTTATTGTTGACAATTAAAATCGTCTGACTATAATAAGACACATACATAAGAAAACTCAATGACAAAGAGAGTAGTTTAACTAGAAATCTAAGCGAGCTGGCGTAGGTGAGAGGTCAGTATGGAAAGTTAGATGAACCGCACTTTTGAGAGGATAATCTGAATACATAGGATTATCGGTATTCCGCCTTAAGGATAAGAGAGGATTTAGGAATAAATCAAGAAGAGTGGTACCGCGTTAATTGACGTCTCTTGCGAAAGCAAGAGGCGTTTTTGTTTTCTTAAATTAAAAAAAGGAAGGGCATATTTATGAAAAAATTATTAAGCGTAGTATTAGTTATGTTACTTGCTGTTGGAATGACTGGTTGTGGATCATCATCTAACGGTAAAACTGAATTATTAATTGGGGTATCTCCAGACTATCCACCATATGAATCTTACAACAATAAGAAAGAAATGGTTGGATTCGATATTGATATGACTAAGGAATTAGTTAAGATCATGAACAAGAATGGTGGTAACTATTCTTATAAGTTTAAAGCTTTAAGCTTTGATGCTATTTCATCTTCACTCACTTCTGATCAGGTTGATTTAGGTATTTCTGGTTTCACTTATCATAAAGATTGGAAAAACATTCTTTGGTCTCATGCATATAACACTTCTGAACAGATTGCTTTAGTAAAAGGTGATTCTACTTTCTCAAAAGTATCTGATCTTGAAGGTAAAAAGATTGGTGCTCAGTTAGGTGCTACTGGTGTAGATGCTGCAAAAGATATTAAAGGTGCTCAAGTTACTACAGTAAAAGATGCTAAAATCTTAGTAGAAACTTTAAAATCTGGTGGATTAGATGCTGTTGTTCTTGATGGTGCAGTTGCTGAAAACTATGCTAAGAATGCTGGTTTAAAGATGATTGATGAACCATTAATCAAAGAAGAAAACATGATCATCACTAAAAAGGGTAACGACAAGTTAATGAAAGACGTTAACAAAGCAGTTGATGAATTTGTTAAATCTGATAAATACAACGAATTAAAAACTAAATGGGGTTGCTAATTAATTAATCACATAAGTGCAGATATGTTCTGTCTGCACTTAATTTTTTATTGTTAAGGAGTCAATGCGAATGAAAACAATTATGGATATTCTTACGCCGTCTAATATTCAATTCATGATTTTCACTGGTGCAAAGTACTCTCTATTACTTGCAATAGGGGCTTTATTCTTCGGTGTTATTCTTGGAATTATTGGTGCGGCTTTAAAACTTTCAAAACATTTTGTATTAAGAGCAATTGGAAATATTTATGTAGAAATCTTCCGTGGCACACCAATGCTATTACAGATCATGTTCTTATACTTGGCAGTACCTACTGTTGTTCAGTCTATTACAGGACAAAGATTCCAGGCTGATCCATATGTATGTGGCTTAATTGCTATGAGCTTAAATAGTGGTGCTTATCAGGTAGAATTAATTAGATCTGGTATTTTAGGTGTTGATAAAGGTCAATGGGAAGCATGCGAAACAATTGGTTTAAACTATGTTCAGACCATGCGTTATGTTATCTTACCACAGGCATTTAAACGTATTATTCCACCTCTAATTAGTGAATTTATTACATTAATTAAAGACTCATCACTTATTTTCACAATTGGTGCAGTAGAACTACTTGCCACTGCAAGTGTTATTGGTGCCAATACATTTAACTATCTTGTACCTTTAACTGCAACAGGTGCTATTTATTTAGTAATGACACTTTGTATTTCAGCTATTGCAAGATATGTAGAAGGGAGATTAGCTGTCAGTGACTAACGATATCATGATCCAGGTGGATCACATTACAAAAAAATTTGGTAAATTAAAGGCTGTAGATGATGTATCTCTTACTTTAAAGAAGGGTGAGATTGTCTGCTTGATCGGCCCTTCAGGTAGTGGTAAAAGTACAGTACTTAGATGTATTGATCACTTAGAAAAGCCTGAAGCAGGTTCTATTTATATTGATGGTGCACTTTTAAAGGAAGGTACACCTGAATATAACAAGTTAAGAAGTAAAATGGGATTTGTATTCCAGCACTTTAACTTATTCCCTAATATGACTGTATTAGAAAACTTAACACTTGCACCTCTTAAGGTCATGGGTATGACAGAAGAAGAAGCCAATGCAGTGGCTATCAAGTACTTACAGAAAGTAGGTCTTGAAGATAAGAAGGATACTTATCCTAATAAGTTATCTGGTGGTCAGAAACAGAGAGTCGCAATTGCTAGATCTCTTTGTTTAAATCCAGAAGTCATGCTATTTGATGAACCTACAAGTGCATTAGACCCAGAAATGGTTATTGAAGTATTAGAAGTAATGCAGGATCTTGCAAAACAGGGTATGACAATGATGGTTGTAACTCATGAAATGGGATTTGCTAGAACTGTTGCAGATCGTGTGATTTTCTTAGAAAACGGAAAGATTGTAGAAGAAAATGATTCAGAAACTTTCTTCTCTCATCCAGAAAGTGATAGAGCAAAAGATTTCTTATCTAAAGTTATGCATTAGTTATTAAAAGGAGAAAGAAGACGTGTATTTAAAGGAATTTGATGTAGAAACATGGATGACGAACCATGAACAAAATTGTCAATACAATTTAGCTGATACATGTGTATCTGATATGTCTATTCATGAATTAGAGTCATTGATTCATAAAGATCTCATGAGTGATCTTATGCATATGCGTATGGATTATGGACCAATTACAGGCTCTGATTGTTTAAAAGATGCTATTCTTTCTTTATATAAGACAGGTACAAGAGATAATATTGCAGTCGCTCATGGGGCAATAAATGCTAATGAACATGTGATGGATACTTTATTAAATAAAGGAGACCATGTCATTGCATTAACACCTTCCTATGAACAGTTCTATTCTTATCCGGCATCAATTGGATGCGAGTATGATCTAGTAGAACTTGATGAAGACAATAACTGGGAACCTGTCATAGATGATTTTAAGAAGCTTATTAAACCTGAAACAAAGATGTTTATATTAAATAGTCCTAATAATCCGACTGGTACTGTTATTAAACAATCTTTAATGGAAGAATTGATTGAACTTGCTAGAAGTCATTCTATTTATATTCTTGTTGATGAAATCTATCGTGGTATGAATAATACTCTATGTGATAGTATTTCTGATATGTATGAATTAGGTATTGCGACAGCCTCTTTATCTAAAGTCTATTCCTTTGCAGGACTTAGACTGGGATGGATCAAAGGACCTAAACAACTTATTGATGAAATCAATTTTAGAAGAGATTATACAATCATCTCTACTGGTCCATGGAATGATTATTTGGCTACAGTTGTATTACAACATAAAGATCTCATACTTGATAGAAGTAGACATATCATTCTTGAAAATAAGAAAATATTAAAAGAATGGCTTGAAAAAGAAGACTTAGTAGAATGTGTCATACCAGAAGATGGTACTGTATGTTTCTTACATTATTTATTTGATATGCCCTCAAAAGAATTATGTGAGAAATTACAAAATGACACTGGCGTATTCTTTGTACCAGGTAAGGCATTTAATAAGGAATACCATTTACGCTTTGGTTTTACTTCAGATTCAAAAGTAATCAAGGAAGGCTTAGAAACATTCTCTTCCTGGATTCATTCGCATATTACAGAAGCAGAATAAACTGCTTCTTTTTTATTGTATGCAAATCATTTGCATATTCATTGACATAGGAATAAGAATCATTATAATACAATTTGCAAATCATTTGCATAGGAGGTATTCTATGAAACAATATCGTACAAAATACAAAGAATGTATTATTGAATATATGAAGAATAATGAAGATCATCGTTTATGTGCTAAAGATATTTATCAGGCGTTAGTTGATCAGGGATTAAATGTGAATCTAGTCACAGTTTATCGTAATCTAGATAAACTATCACAACAGGGACTTATACAAAAACATACACTTTCAGAAGAAGATAGTGTGTATTACCAATATGCAAGAGAAGAAAAGTGCAATCACCATCTTCACTTATTATGCAAGAGATGTGGTAAGATTGCGCATTTAGAATGTGATTTCATGGATATTATTCGTACACATTTATTAGAGGACCATGGTTTTGAAATTGATTGTAAGGATTCTACAATTGTGGGCTTATGTAAAGAGTGCAGGGAGGCTATCCATGCTTAAAAAGATTAGTTTGTTTATTCTCTCTTTATTATTAATGACAGGTTGTACAACAGAAACTAAAAAGAAATCATTTAATATCGTTGTCACTAATTTTCCTTGTTATGATTTTGTTCGTGCCATTACTAAAAATGATCAAGATATATCTATAAAGATGCTTATAAAACCTGGTATGGATTCTCATTCTTATGAACCCTCACCACAAGATATGGTTGCGATTAAAGAGAGCGATTTATTCTTTTATGTAGGTGGAGAATCAGATGAATGGGTGGATAGCTTGCTAGTGGATATGGACTCTAAAAGAATAGTTAAAATGTTGGATCTTGTGTCTCATCTTCAGCATGAAGAACACGTTGAAGGGATGGAAGAAGAAAAACATGAAGAACATGATGAACATGAAGAAGAATATGATGAACATGTCTGGACAAGTCCTAAAAATGCAATGGAAATTGTTTCTGGCTTAAATAAGAGAATGTGTACACTCGATCAAAAACATGCATCAAAGTTTAATGAGAATACAGAAAACTATATTAAACAGATTGCATCTGTTGATTCTAGTTTTAAACAAATAGTCAAGCAGGCAAAAAGAAAAGATATAGTTGTAGGAGATCGTTTCCCTTTGCTTTATTTTGCGAAAGAATATGGTCTTACATATAGTGCTGCATTTCCAGGATGTTCTGAACAGACTGAACCAAGTGCATCTACTATTTCCTATTTAATTGATAAGGTCAAGAAGGATCAAAATCCTGTTATCTTTAAGATTGAATTATCCAATGGACAGATTGCTCGTACTATTTCTGAAGAAACAGGTGCAAAAGTACTCACTATTCAAAGCATGCATAACGTGAGTGAAGAGGATTTTAATAATGGTGAAACATATGTTTCAATCATGCGTAAAAACGCAAAGGCAGTAAAGGAGGCACTTCAATGAAGACACTTATAAAAGTAGATCATTTGCATCTAGGTTATGATAATCAAGAAGTAATCAATGATCTCTCTTTTGATATAAATCAAGGTGATTTTATTACTGTACTAGGACAAAATGGTGCAGGTAAAAGTACCCTGATTAAGGGATTATTAGGACTTATTAAGCCAATGGACGGGCAGATTACATATTATTTGAACGAAAGAGAAATAGGTTATATGCCTCAAGAAACAAAGGTGGATCGTCATTTTCCTGCTTCAGTATATGAAATAGTCTTATCAGGCGCATTAAATAGAGTAGGGTATCGTCCTTTCTTTAATTCAAAAGAAAAGAAACTTGCAATAGAATGTTTAAAGACACTTCATATAGAAAACCTTAAAAACAATTCCTTTGGGGAATTATCTGGAGGACAAAGACAGAAGGTCTTACTAGCAAGAGCACTATGTGCAACAAGAGAATGTTTAGTACTTGATGAACCTTCTAATAACTTAGACTATGATTCTAAAGAAGAATTCTATACTGTTTTAAAAGAACTTCATCAAAAAGGTTTAACAATTATCATGATTACTCATGATTTAGCGTCTCATGAAGTGATTGGCAATAAGATTCTTCATTTAGATAAAAATAACTATAGAATGGAGGAAGTTAAATAATGAATACATTACTCCATATGTTTAACTATACATTTATTATTCGTGCTTTTATTGTTGGTTTACTTATTTCATTATGTGCTGCAATGTTAGGCGTAAATCTTGTCTTAAGAAAGAATGCGATGATCAGTGATGGACTGTCTCATGTCTCTTTTGGAAGTTTTGCGATTGCAACAGTACTAGGAGTGGCACCACTTTATTTAGCTGTACCAGTAGCAGTGATTGCGGCTGTAATGATACTAAAACTTAACAACAATCATCATATTCATGGTGATGGTGCTATTGCGGTTTTATCATCTAGTTCACTTGCGATTGGTATTATGGCTATATCACTTACAAAAGGTGTGAATACAGATATCAATAATTATTTATTTGGTAGTATTCTTTCACTTAATAATCAAGATATGATTATAAGTATTGTTTTATCTCTTATTGTACTTATTCTTTATATTTTCTCTTATCATAAGATGTTTGCATTGACGTTTGATGAAGATTTTGCGAAAAGTACAGGTATCAATGTGGAATTCTACAATATCATTATCGCAATACTTTGTTCACTTACAATAGTACTGGGTATGCGTATGATGGGAGCACTTCTTATTTCAAGTTTAACAATTTTCCCATGTCTTACATCTATGTATTTCTGCAAGGATTTCAAGCATGTAGTAATTTCTTCTGCCATCCTTTCTTCTATTTGTTTTATTGTAGGTTTATCTATTTCATACCTCTATGCAGCCCCAACTGGAGCTTCTATTGTAATTGTAAATTTAGTTGTATTATGCATTACACAGCTTATTCATTATGTCACTACAAAATCATAATTAAGTCTTTTCATCGCCTCACAATTCTTATATAATGAGTATTCGTGGGAGCGTAAGAATATGGATATGGATTTATCAAAACCGCTTCCTGATGAAGTTGTATTTATCCTTCAAGCTAAAGCCTATGAGTTTCAGGAGGATGGCGTAGAAAAGATTGTTGCAGCAGAAATTGAAGATTATCTCAGAAATGTAGTATGGAGAAATAAAATCGCCATTACTTTTTGTGATATGATTGATGATATTATGTCTTTGCAGTTCTCTACAATTTTTGAATATCTACAAGCTAAAGTCATTAAGGAAGCAGAAACTAAAAACTTAGCAGACTTTCAGAGTCTGATCATGAAATAACTTATTATTTCTATTAAAAGTGGCCTAAAAGCCACTTTTTGATTAGAACACTTATTTTGACTTTTATCTCTATATTGTTTAAGATGAATAGGTAGTAATTTTTTAAGAGGTTAATTATGAAGTATAAAACGATAGAACTAAGTCATACTAATGAAATTATACAGACTTATGGTGTTAATTCTTTGATGGCTAAAGTAATAGAAAGTAAAAAAATAGATCAAAAACAATTTAAAGCCTTTATGGATCCCCATCTTATTTATCATGATTTTTCTTTATTTGAAGAAGCAGATGAAACTCTTGAACGTATTGAAGAAGCAATCGCAAATAAAGAAAAAATCTGTATTTATGGAGATTATGACTGTGATGGTATTCTAGCAACCACTATTCTTGTACAAGCTTTTCATGAAAGAGGAGTAGAAGTTGGATATCATATTCCTAACCGCTTTACTGATGGTTATGGACTTAATACAACAAGAGTAGAACAGATGGCAGAGAAGGGCTACTCTCTCATTATTACTGTAGATAATGGAATCAAAGCATTTGATGCAGTAGAAAAAGCAGGAGAATTAGGTATTGATGTCATCATTACTGATCATCATGCCTTTGATGGTGAAGTTCCTGTCGCTTATTCAATCATTCATACTAAAATGTCTCCTAAATATCCATTTAAAGAGATATGTGGTGGTTTTATTGCCTATAAGCTAGCAGCGGCTCTTTTAAAGCATCATGACCCTTATTTATTCACTCTAGCTTCTATTACAACTATATCTGATATGATGCCATTACTAGATGAAAATAGAAGTCTAGTAAGACGTGGTTTACAGTTTATGAAACAATATAAATTCCCTTCTTTAGAACTATTAAAAGGGAGTAGAGACTATGATGTCACAACTATTGGTTTCACAATAGCTCCCCGTATTAATGCCTTTGGACGCTTACCAGAACTAGTGAATCCTGTATATTTAGTTAAATATTTCTTAAAAGAAGCAGACCCGGCCTACCAAGAAAAGATTTCTAATTATGCATCTAAAATCAACTCTAAAAGACAATCATTAACCACTTCTTTATATAAAGAAGCAGTGACTGATACATCTTCACCTTGTTTATTTTATGGTTCAGAGAATATGCATGAAGGATTAGTAGGTCTAGTGGCAGGTAAATATACAAGAGAATATGAACAGCCAGCCTTTGTCATGCATTATAATCCTAAAGAAGAAATATATAAAGGAAGTGCAAGAGGAATTGATGGCTTTAATATTTATAATTTCTTTACTCATCATGAAGATCTTTTTGTGCAATATGGAGGTCATGCAAAAGCAGGAGGTTTTACTATTACTAAGTCTAACTATCCTTTAGTCTATGATGCCCTTATGAATGATATAAAAGGATGCCATTTTGAAGCCAGTGAGTCAGTTATTCCTATTACACTCACTGATACAACAATTCCTAATGTTGAGTCACTTGATTTACTTGCCCCTTTTGGTGAAGAAAACAAAGCACCATTATTTATTCTAGAAGACGTATCATGTCATCAAGTAGACCGTTTATCTGAAGGAAAACATTTAAAATTTCATTTAGGAGATAATCAGGTCTCTGCCCTTGCTTTTAATAAAGGACAATTATATGATGAACTTGTTCATAAAGATTCTATGACTCTAGTTGGTACTTTATCTATCAATGTCTTTAGAGGTAATAAATCTATTAACTTTATTGTTGAGGATATTTTATAATTTAGTTAATCTGTAAGGATTTATTTTTAAGAATTTATGTCAATCATGATTGTGTGATGATATAATAATGTATTGTATAGGAGGATTCGTTATGGATTTTAAACAGCATATTGCATCTATTCCAGGATTTCCAAAGGAAGGAATTATCTTCAGAGATGTAACACCTTTATTAGAAGATAAGGATGCATTCAAAGCTTGTATTGATGATTTAGCAGCACATGCAAAGGATTTAGGGGTTGACGTAGTTGTAGGCCCTGAATCAAGAGGGTTTATCTTTGGATGTCCTGTTGCTTTAGAATTAGGATGTGGCTTTGTACCAATCAGAAAGCCAGGTAAGTTACCTAGAGAAACTGTCAGCAAGAAGTATGATTTAGAATATGGATCAAATGAAATCTTCATGCATAAAGACAGTATTAAGCCAGGTATGAAAGTATTAATTGTTGATGATTTACTTGCGACTGGTGGTACCGTAGAAGCAGCTGCTGCACTTATTGAAGAAATGGGTGGAGAAGTTGTAGGTATGGAATTCGTGATTGAATTAGAAGAATTAAAAGCTACTGGAAAACTAAGTAAATACAACATCTATTCACAGGTTAAATACTAATAGAAACTCCTTTTGGAGTTTTTTTATTTTGTTTGTATTATTCATAAACGAATAGTAAATATCAGAATAAATGAAGTGATATTTGTATTATTCCTTTCTTAGTCTCTTCATGTTAGTAGTGAATTATGTTATAATTGAGATGATACACGAGGGGGTGTTATTATGAAATATAAAGGTGCAGGGGACCCAATGAGTTACGACGACGTCCTTGCTCTTGTAAAAACATATATCACAAAAGAAGAAAGTTTAGCCCTGATTCAAAAGGCTTATGACTTTATTATGGTGAAGCATAAGGAACAGAAAAGAAGAAGTGGTGAACCTTATACAATTCATTTGATCTGGGTTGCTTATATTCTTGCAACATTACAGACTGGACCAATTACTATTGCAGCAGGACTTCTTCATGATGTTATGGAAGATTGTGATGTGCCTCGAGAAGAAATGGTTGAGAGATTTGGTGAAGAAGTTACTACTCTAGTAGAGGGTGTTACTAAGATCACTAAGATGCCTTATATGGAAGAAAGTGATTTCAATGCTGAAAATCATCGTAAGATCTATATTGCGATGGCTAAGGATATTCGTGTTATCCTGATTAAATTAGCTGATAGACTCCATAATATGCGTACGCTTCAATATATGAGACCGGATAAGCAACAGCGTATTTCTAGAGAAACATTAGAAGTCTATGCGCCAATTGCTCATCGTTTAGGTATTAATGATATTAGAGTAGAACTAGAAGATTTATGCTTATTATATCTTGATCCTAAAGCTTATAAAGAAATTGCGGCACTTCTTGATAAGAAGAAGAGTGAAAGAAAAGATTCCGTTGATGCAATGATTAAGTCAGTTGAAAAGAACTTAGAAGGAACTGGCATCAGTTATCGTATTAAGGGTCGTGCTAAGCATATTTATTCTATTTATAAAAAGATGGTTTATAAGCATAAGCGTTTTGATGAAATCTATGATTTGAATGCTTTACGTGTTATTGTACAAACTAAGAATGAATGTTATGAAGTATTAGGTATTATGCATGAGAAATATCGTGCGATTCCTGGACGTTTTAAGGATTATATTGCCATGCCTAAGCCTAATATGTATCAGTCATTACATACATCTGTGATTGGTGAAAAGGGCTATGTATTTGAAATCCAGATCCGTACTGAAGAGATGGATGAACTCGCTGAAAGAGGGGTTGCATCTCATTGGCGTTATAAAGAAGGTAAGAAGTATAATGCGAAACAGGAACAGAAGGAAATTGGAGAAAAGCTTCAGTGGATGAGTGAGTTCATTACTGTAAGTGATGAAATGAAAGATAATGAAGCTAAAGATTTTTATAATACGTTACAGCGTGATATCTTTGAAGCCAATGTTTATGCTTTAACACCTGCAGGTCGTATTGTAGAATTACCAAATGGATCTACACCGATTGACTTTGCATATCGTGTTCATACAGAAGTTGGACATCATGCGGTTGGAGCAATTGTGAATGGTGTTATGGTTCCTTTTGATACCAAATTAAAAACAGGTGATATTGTAGAAATCAAGACTAATAAGAATTCTGGTCCAAGTGAAGGCTGGTTGAAGTTTGTAAGAACAGCGGGTGCTCGTAATAAGATTCGTCAATATATCACAAAACATGAAGAAGAAAATAAGAAACAGATTATTGAAGAAGGAAGAAGACTTCTTAGAGATGAAATCCGAGCAAGACAGCTTGATGAGAAGACTTATATGAGTCCAGATACTTATAGAACATATCTTGGCTCATTTGGTGCCAATACATTTGATGATGTACTTTTCGCATTAGGTAAGAAGCATGCGACTGCTTCTACACTTCTAGATAAGGTGGCTCCACAAAAAAGAGGATTCTTTGACAACTTGTCTCAAATCCTTCGCCACAACAACAATATTCAGGAATTAAATAAAAAACATGAGAAGAGTATTGGTGTGGCAGTTACAGGTGTAGATGGATTGAAGATGCAATTATCTAAATGCTGTAATCCTATTCCTGGTGATAAGATTGTTGGTTTCGTATCTAAAGGACAGGGTATCAAGATTCATCGTGCGGATTGTCCAAATGTCAAGAGTGTCGTAAAAGGACGTTTGATCGATGTTTATTGGGATTATCCTAATATTGAACAGAAGCGCTTTAATGTGGATCTAGAAGTCGTTGGACTAGACCGTCCTAATTTATTAAGTGATATTGTGACATGCTTAAGTCAGGTAAAGGTCAATATTCTTAAGATCAATGCGAATATCATGGATTTAGATGCTCATATTCGTTTAACATTATCTGTAGAAAATGCAGAAATCTTACAGAATACAATTGATAACATGAATAAAGTACAAGGTGTTGCAGAAATTCGCCGTGTAATTCATTAGTGACTTGAATTAAATATACTTTTGATTTATAATCACCTTATATTCAGTGAAGAAGATTAAATAATGGACATTGATAGAGAGGTCATGGCTGGTGGAAATGACTAATGAGAAGTTATGGGACACTTTGGAGAATGCTTTAAAAAAGCACGTTGGTAACGTTATAACTAAATAAAGTGCATGATTTATTCATGAACTAAGGTGGTACCGCGTATTAACGTCCTTAGATTAAGGACGTTTTTTTATTTTTATAAAGGAGGAACTCATGAAATACAATAGACCAAGAGGGACAGTAGATATTACCCCTGAAAATTCAGAAAAATGGATTGAAATGGAACAGCTATTAAGAACTGTTGCCGCAAATTACAACGTAAAAGAAATGCGTACGCCAATCTTTGAACACACAGAATTATTTAGCCGTGCAGTTGGTGATACAACAGATGTAGTAACTAAAGAAATGTATACATTTAAGGATAAAGGAGATCGTTCTCTTACTTTAAGACCAGAAGGAACTGCAGGTATTGCAAGAGCCTATGTAGAAAATAAGATGTATGCTTTACCTGAAAAATTACAGAAGGTTTACTATATGGGACCAATGTTCAGATATGAACGTCCACAAAATGGTAGACAGAGACAGTTCCACCAGTTCGGTGTAGAAATGTTAGGTGTTGAATCACCATACGTAGATGTTGAATGTATGTTGATGGCAGTGACTATCGTTGAAGCATTAGGTATTAAGAATATCAAATTACATATCAACTCATTAGGTGATGATGAATCAAGAACTGCATATAGAGAAGCTTTAAAGAATCATTTCAGACCAGTGCTCAATGATTTATGTGAAGACTGTCAGGCACGTTTTGAAAAGAACCCATTAAGAATTCTAGACTGTAAAGTCGATGCGAAGAATCCAGTTATGGCTTCTGCTCCTCGTACAATTGATTATTTAAGTGAAAAAGCGAAAGCACATTTCGATAAAGTCTGCAGTTTATTAGATGATTTAGAAATCGAATATGTTGTAGATACGAATTTAGTAAGAGGATTAGATTATTATTCTCATACAGTATTTGAAATCATCAGTGATGATCCAAAGTTAGGAGCTGGTTCTACTGTTGGTGGTGGAGGACGCTACAATGGCCTTGTTGAAGAACTTGGCGGTCCTGCAACTCCTGGTGTAGGCTTTGCATTTGGTATGGAAAGATTGATGCTTGCATTAGATGACGAAGAAGATGAAGAAAATGGTATTGATGTTTATGTGATGCCTCTAGGTGATGAAGCAAGAGATTTAGCAATGCAGATCATTACAATGTTAAGAGCAAACGGCTTTACTTGTGATATGGATTATGCAGGTAGAGGCTTAAAAGGACAGTTCAAGTCTAGTGACCGTTTTGGTGCACATCTTTCTATTATTATTGGTGAAGATGAAGTAAAGGGTGAATATGTTAATATTCGCTGCAATCATTCTAAAGAACAGAGTGAAGTTAAATTAGAAGATATCTTAAGTTATATTGAAAATCATTATGAAGGAGATCATGAACATGAATAGAACTCACAACAATGGAGAACTAAGAATCACTGATGTCAATAAAAAAGTAGAACTTATTGGCTGGGTAGCTAAAAAGAGAAACTTAGGTGCTTTAGTCTTTGTAGATTTAAGAGACCGTCATGGTATTACACAGGTAATCTTTGATGAATCATTTAATGAACAGTTAAAGGATGTTAAGAACGAATATATTCTTGATATCAAAGGTACTGTCGTAGAAAGAAGCTCTAAGAACCCAGATATGCCAACTGGTGATATTGAAATCCAGGCTGAAGAAGTAAAGATTGTCAACAAGGCAGCAACTACTCCTATGATTATTGCAGATGAAACTGATGCCTTAGAAGAAACAAGAATGAAATATCGTTATCTTGATTTAAGACGTCCAGCTCTTCAAAAGAACATCATGAGACGTGCTAAGATTGTTAGAGCCATTCATGAATACTTAGATAGTGAAGAATTTGTAGAAATCGAAACACCATATTTAAATAAATCTACACCAGAAGGTGCAAGAGACTTCCTAGTACCTTCACGTGTACATAATGGTTCATTCTATGCATTACCACAGTCTCCACAGTTATTTAAACAGTTATTAATGGTAGCTGGTTTTGAACGTTATTATCAGATTGCTAGATGTTTCCGTGATGAAGACTTACGTGCTGATCGTCAGCCAGAATTCACTCAGGTGGACGTAGAAATGAGTTTCATGAATACTGATCAGGTGATTGGTATTGGTGAAGGTTTAATCAAGAAGGTTATGAAGGATGTTATGAACATTGATGTTCAGTTACCATTCCCAAGAATGACATGGCATGATGCAATGGAAACTTATGGTATCGATAAGCCTGATACACGTTTTGATTTAAAGCTTGTTAACTTAAATGAAACAGTGAAGGATGTTGACTTTACGGTATTCAAGAGTGCACTCGAAGCAGGAGGACATGTAAAAGGTCTTAATGTCAAGGGTGAAGCAGATAACTATTCACGTAAGAAGATTGATGCTTTAACTGAACTTGCTAAGAAATATAAAGCTAAAGGTCTTGCTTGGTTAAAAGTGACTGATAAGGGTGTATCTGGACCTATCGCAAAATTCTTTACTGAAGAACAGATGAGCGCTTTATTAGAAAAGATGAATGCTGAGGTAGGAGACTTATTACTATTTGTGAGTGATACTCATTACATGGTTGTATGTGATGCTCTTGCAGCAATCAGAAATCATTTAGGTAAGGAATTGAAGTTATATGATCCTCGTCAGTTCAACTTCTTATGGGTTGTTGATTTCCCAATGTTTGAATATTCTGAAGAAGATGGAAGATACTATGCAATGCATCATCCATTCACTCGTCCAAAGGATTCTGATCTAGATAAGATTGATACAGATCCAGCAAACTGCTTAGCAGATGCTTATGATATCGTCTTAAACGGTTTCGAACTTGGTGGCGGATCTCAGAGAATCTATGAAGAAGAATTACAGGATCGTGCCTTCAAGGCTTTAGGATTCACACAGGAAAGAATTGATGCACAGTTTGGTTGGTTTGTGGATGCATTTAGATACGGTGCACCACCACATGCTGGATTCGCATTAGGATTAGACCGTTTCGCAATGTTACTTTGTGGATGTGATTCTTTAAGAGACGTTATTGCCTTCCCTAAGAATACAAGTGCAACTTGTCCAATGTCAAAAGCACCTACACCAGTAGACAATGATCAGTTAAAGGACTTAGGAATTGAGGTTACTGAATATGAATCAGAAGAGAATAAATAAAGTATTAGAAAAAATGGAAGAAAGAGGCATTGACTATCTATTAGTCACTGATCCTGTTTCTATCGATTATTTATTAGATTATGTCAATCATCCAGGTGAAAGAATGTATGTTATGGTTCTTTCTTCAAAAGGAAATCATCAGTTATTCTTCAATAACTTATTCTATGTGGGAGAAGACTTAGGTATGCCTATTACTTGGTTTGATGATACAGATAATGGTCCAGCATTACTTGCAGATTATTTAAAGGATGCAAAAGTGATTGGTGTAGATAAGAATATGCCAGCACGTTTCTTAATTCCTGTACAGGATCGCGTCAACGCTCAATATGTTTTAGGATCACTATGCGTAGATGAAGTAAGAATGCAGAAGGATGATGAAGAAAAAGCACTTATGTTTAAAGCAAGTGAAATGAATGATACAGCAATGGCTGAAGTAAAAAGATTACTTGCTACAGATAAGACTGAAATTGAAATGGATGAAGCATTACTTGCTTATTACAAGTCATTAGGTGCATCAGGTCATTCATTTAGTCCAATCATGGGTTATGGTGCCAATGGGGCTAACCCTCATCATTCATGCGATGATAGCCGTTTAAAGCCTGGAGATTCTATTATCGTTGATATGGGATGTATCTATAAAGGATATTGTTCTGATATGACAAGAACATTCTTCTATAAAGAAGTATCCCAAAAGCAGAAAGAAGTATACAATCTTGTACTAAAGGCAAATGAAGCAGCTGAAGCTGCTATCAAGCCAGGTATGAAATTATCTGAAATTGATGCAGTCGCAAGAAATATCATTACTGAAGCAGGTTATGGTAAAGAATTCAATCATCGTTTAGGTCATTTCATTGGTAAAGATGTACATGAATTTGGTGATGTATCTTCTGTCAGTGATATTATCGCAAAGCCTGGTATGATCTTCTCAATTGAACCTGGTGTTTATTTACAAGGTGATTTTGGAGTTCGTATTGAAGACTTAGTTATGGTCACTGAAGATGGCTGTAAGGTATTAAACAGTTATCCAAAGGAATTAACTGTAATTGAATAATTCATGTAGAAAGGATAGTTAGGATGTTTCCTGGCTATTCTTTTTTTTGCTTGTTGAAAGATTTATTGAAAAAGTGAAATGAGTTGAATACATCGATATATATGTACATAATTAGTTATATAAAGGTTGTATATGATTATGTATTGAATATAAGGGGGTGTTTTACAATGAAGAGTAAACGTAGACAAGCACAATTTTTACTAAGAAGTATAACTGATGATGTCCCACAACTTTTATTAGAAGAGAATAATTTAGTTTTTAGAAATGAATTGAAACAAGATGTTTTAATTCCTTTAAGCAGTATTATAAGCATTAAGATTTTACCTATTAATAGAATCTATAATCCCTCTGTTGGACTTTTAAAAGATGGGATGAAAGGGTTCATGGCACATCGTAATGCGGGAGTATTTAGTGTCTATTTTAATTATTATGTCGATTTGAATGTTGTGACTACTACAAATACTTACTTATTTGAAAGTCTTGATCTGGAGAATGCATCTCAATTTATCTTGAAATTAGATGAAACCCTCAAAATTATTGATGATGTGAATCTTATTGATTTATTCAAAACAAAATCGATTGATGAATTGAAGGAATACATGGATCAGCATTATAAAGATTGGGCCAAAAAATATAATTTGGAAAATCCACGTACTACATTAGATGAAAACATGATAAGATTAGCACATAACAAGAACTAGTCTCTTTTTGAAAAGGAAAATAAGTGTGAAACAAAAATCAATCAAAACGTATA